>JAUVNM010000088.1 GCA_030599705.1 Gammaproteobacteria bacterium | reverse complement strand
TTCTGTACGAGGGAGCTTCGAAGGACCGTCTGTAGAATGGAAGCCGACTTCATCTGCTTCGTGGGCGTGCCTGGATGATTCCGGGCAAACTCGTGTTTAATTTTCGAGGTGACGCTCACAGCAATCACAAAATTGCAACCTTTGGAGACCAGAATGTCTGCCGGGATATTGTTGACCAACCCTCCATCGATGAGCGCCATCCCGTCTCGATTAATGGGCTGGGAAAGTACCGGCAAATTAATACTCTCTGTAATCGCATGCACCGCATCTCCTGATTCGCGAATCACGGCCTGGGCGCCTATCAAATCCACGGTGATGGCACTCATCCGCATTGGCAACTGTTCCAGCAGTAAATCATGCAAGTACTTGCGAAGCATAGGATCAAACCGGCCACTTCGGTACTTGTACAGCAGATACCATTGGTCACCACCAGGCAACATTCGAAAAAACCAGTTCGGAGTCAGATCCTTGATGAAACTATCGACTAGATAGTCGGGGTTGAACCCTGCTGCATACAGTATTCCCGTCATGGCTCCCGCGCTGGTTCCTGCGACTATGTCGACCGGAATTCCATTATCGGCAAGCGCTTTGAGAACGCCGAGATGGGCCATCCCTCGCGCGCCCCCACCGCCGAGCGCGACACCAATCCGGACGCCTCGTAATTGATGAATGACACGTTCGAATCCATCAATCAGCAAAAGATTTTTTCTGGAATGGGCAGGGCTGTTGAATGAGAGTTTGAAATCGCCCCTGACCAATTCACGCAACCCGGGTGCAACCGGCGCGGTCATTTGATTTCCATCAAGGAACCAAACAGCATAGTTCTTGTCTTTCCAGCTCTCGGCGCGTTGATTTACCGCTTGAATTTTGGGAACACTTGCTTCCCAGCTAGCTTCAGTCACGCACCAAAAAAGCTGGCTGGCAACTTCCACCAGATCGCCAATTCGATTGGGATCGTAGTCCATTCCCAAGTCGAAAATAATTCGATCGCTGGCTGACCAGGCATTGATTTGATGCCGAATCTCATTGTCCGATAGTTGAAATTTTCCATCAACGCTGACGTGGGTATCGACACCATCCATTGGTACCCAATTCCCGTCATCGGTGAATACACAGGGATTTTCCCCGAGTTCCTGCAATCGACGGATTACACGCCGCGTCATCTGGCGGGTTTCGGGGGTCGCGTGGAACATTGCCACAATTAAAGCACGGGGAATTCGTCGATCGCGAATCATTATATTTTTTGTGGTATCGGCAATCAAAGTCGAAAAATTGGACCGGAGTCTTTCATGCTTCCGGGCCAACTCCAATCCTGTCTTGTAGTCCAGCCCCAGCAGGGTTGTCGGGTCCACGGCAACAACATTGACAGGGGCCGGTTCCGATAAAGCTACTGCCATGCCCCCAAACTGACCGCCGCTGACCTGAAATCCTTCATGGATGACATTCCCAAAAATATCAACCAGGGACAATTTGAGGCGTCCGTGAATCACAAGATAGATCGACGTAACTTTCTTGTTTGCGCGGTGCAAGCAATCTCCGGGTTCGAGGCGGATCAACTCTAAATGACGGACGATCTCGTTCAGAGCATCGTCACCAAGCCCGTTACTGCACGGATGCACTTTGAATAGCAGTAGTTTCTCGTCAGTCACGTTGCCTCACCCGTCAAGAAGTGTCGGGTCCATTAGTCTACGCCAGCCTTCATGTCACTCAACTATCATTTCCGATATGCAGCCAGGGTATAAACGAGTGGTTTATTCAGGCTTGCTAACAACCACTTTGTTTACATCCTGATTCTATAAAAGAACTGGTGACCATCTATACTTTTTCTGGTTATTCAGGTAGTTAGCACTAAACCAACAGCGCAACATAAACTGGAGAAGGTAAAAGAATGGGCGGATTTCCCATCATGCCGAGGTTAAAATTTTTATCAGCGTAATTACGGTAGAATGCCTACAGCCTGTCAAGGTAACCGATTAACAACGTCATGCAAATCATTCTGAACGGAGCCGACCGGGAAGTTCCCGATCACCTGAGTGCCAGTGACCTGGTCACCGACCTCGGCCTTGTCGGCAAACGCCTTGCCCTGGAGGTCAATACCAGCATCGTGCCACGCAGCCGTTTCGATGAATACCTGCTGCAACCCGGCGACCGGGTGGAAATCGTCCACGCCATTGGCGGCGGCTGATCGATCCACCTTGTTCAAGTATTAAAGAGTCAGATAACCATGTCTACAGTTATGCAATCCCGACCGCAGCCGACCGATGACCCGCTGGTCATTGCCGGTGTTGAATACCATTCCCGCCTGCTGACCGGCACCGGCAAATACAAGGACCTGAACGAGACCCGGGAAGCCACCGAGGCCAGCGGTGCGGAAATTGTCACCGTTGCCATCCGCCGCACCAATATCGGCCAGAACCCGGACGAACCGAACCTGCTGGATGTCATCTCACCGGAAAACTATACCTTGCTGCCGAACACGGCCGGCTGCTACAGCGCCGAGGATGCGGTGCGCACCTGCCGGCTGGCACGCGAACTGCTGGACGGGCATAACCTGGTCAAGCTGGAAGTCCTCGGTGATGAAACAACCCTGTTCCCCGATATCACGGAGACACTCAAGGCCACCGAGACACTGGTCGCAGAGGGTTTCGACATCATGGTGTACACCAACGATGATCCGATCATCGCCCGGCGCTTCGAGGAACTGGGCTGCATCGCCGTCATGCCGCTGGCCGCACCCATCGGTTCGGGACTGGGTATTCGCAATCCCTACAATATCCGCACCATTGTCGAGAATGCCAATGTCCCGATCCTGGTTGATGCGGGCGTGGGAACCGCCTCGGACGCCGCGATCGCCATGGAACTCGGTTGTGACGGGGTGCTGATGAATACCGCAATTGCCGGCGCCGACAATCCGGTGCTGATGGCCGGTGCGATGAAGAAGGCCATCGAGGCCGGCCGTGAGGCTTATCTTGCCGGGCGCATACCGCGCAAGCGTTTCGCCAGCGCCTCCACGCCGATTGACGGGGCGTTTTTCTGAAAAATTCCTGTCCCGTGCGGGCATCGTACAGGTAGGACCCGCGCCCCGCGGGGAACGGCGTTCCCGGCCGGGGACCGGTCCTACAGGTTCTCTGTGGCTAGTTCATCGCCGCCGGTGAGGTCTCAACCTGGCGCAGGTGCACATCGCGCTGCGGGTAGGGAATGGTGATACCGGCCTGCTTGAAGGCCCGCCAGATGGCCACGTTCACCTCGGAACGGATATTCCCCACGCCCAGCTGCGGGTCGGTAAACCAGACGCGCAATTCCAGTGCCATGCCGCTGTCGGCAAACTCCATCAGGCGGCCCGCCGGTGCCGGGTCCCTGAGCACCCTTGAACATTCCAGCGCTGCTTCCTCCATCAGTTGCATGGCCTGTTCCGGATCATCGTCATAACTGATTTGCACGGGAAGGCGCAGGCGCACCTTGCGGTCACTGTAACTCCAGTTGATGACATCCGTGGTGACCAGGTTTTCATTCGGAATCAGGGTCTCGATACCGTCGCGGTTACGCACCACGATATAGCGCGCGCGCAGTTCACGGACCCAGCCAAAATTTTCACCGATGGTTATGATGTCACCCGGCTTGATCGAGCGGTCGCCCAGCAGGATAAAACCGCTGATGAAATTACTGACGATTTTCTGCAGGCCGAAACCGAGACCGATACCGAGTGCGCCGCCAAAGATCGTCAACGAGGACAGGTCCAGCCCGGCCTCCGTCAATGCCACCAGTATTGCCACGGTCAGCAGCAGCACCTTGGTTACCTTGGACATACCGACTTTCATGCTGGGGTTGATATGTACCGACTTCTGCAGGCGGCTGTCGACCAGCCCGGCGACCCACAGCGCCAACAGGATGTACAGGGCACTCAGGATGATGACCTTGAGGGTCAGCAAGGCGGAGATGCGCGTGTCGCCAAAATTGACTGCCAGGGCATCGAGTACGCCCATGGCCGGCTGCAACAGGCCCAGCAGGTGCAGCGCTACCATGGCCCAGACAGTGGTACTGATGATCTGCTCCCAGGCCTTGAGTGCGGGACCCGGCGCAATACCGACACGCAGTGCATAGACAATGATGCGAATAATCGCCAGTGCGACCAGCAACTGGGCCAGCAGGTCGAGCACCGGGGTTGTGTAACCGTACAGTTGCAGCAAGAGGCGGCCTGCTACAACGGTCAGCAGCGCACTCAGGGGAAAGGCCAGCCGTTGCCCGAACTCGAGCAGGGTACTGCGAAACAGGGACATACCTTCGACATCCAGGCGTACCCCGATGTGCCGGTGCAGGTACTCACGGATAAACCAGGCAATTACCGCTGCAACACCCAGCAGGCACAACTGCAGGATGACAACCAGCAGGCCGCGCTCGTCATACCATGATTGGGAATTTGCCTGCAGGGTTGTGAAGAATTCCATGGCAATGTCTCTCTACAATCTCGCGGGGACGCCAATAATAACCTTAATAACGTCCCGCGGAACAAGCATTGCTGGAATACCCGGAATTCTGCCGCTACATTACTGGTGACCATGCCTGATTCCAGCAACCAAGTGCGCACCATCCGCTCGTTTGTGAAACGCGAGGGACGCCTGACACGGGCCCAGCGGCGCGCGCTGGACAAGCTGTTACCGCGCTATGGTCTTGCAGCGGACACCATGATTGAACCCGTTGCCATTTTTGGCCGTTCCGCACCACTCATCCTGGAAATTGGTTTCGGCAATGGTGAATCACTCGCCGCCATGGCCGCACAGGGTCCGACGTCCGATTTTATCGGTATCGAGGTACATCGCCCCGGGATCGGGCATTTACTGCTGGACCTGGAACACCAGGACCTTGTCAATGTGCGGGTGTTCACGGCCGACGCCATCGAAGTACTGAAATGCTGTATCCCGGACAACATCCTTGATCGCGTACTGTTGTTCTTTCCGGATCCCTGGCCGAAAAAACGCCATCACAAACGCCGCATCGTACAACATGAATTTATACGGCAACTGGCCCGCAAACTGGTTCCCGGTGGCATCCTGCACATGGCTACCGACTGGGAAAACTATGCCGGGCACATGCTGGATATAATGAATGCGGAACCGGAGTTTCGTAACTGTGCCGGTAAAGGAAATGTCTCACCGCGCCCCGCCTGGAGACCGGTCACTAAATTTGAACGCCGCGGGCAACGCCTGGGGCACGGGGTATGGGACCTGCTGTTTGAACGGATTTGAATGAATGCCGTTCCCGGCGAGGCGCCGGTCCTACCGTTCGTTAGATTTCCGTTCCCCTGTAGGACCGGCGCCCTCGCCAGGAATATTTTCTATTTTTACCCAATCAGGTCTCGGCGGGTTTCGGTGCCAGGCGTAACGGGCAGGTTTCCGCATGGTTATCCCCGAGCTTGTCCCAGGCATAGTTGAATGCATGGGTGCGCAAGGCAAAGAAGTGATCGTCACCGAGTTCCCTGGTCAGGCCGGTACGCCGGAACACGTCCCAGATCTGTTTCTTGGCGCGCGCAAACAGCAATTCAACACCGGTCTCGCCAAGGCGCTCGGCAAGGTTATGCAGCATTTCCTCACCGGTTGCATCGATTGAATTGATCGCCTCGGCATCGATGATGACGAACTTCAGGTCGGGCTTCAGTGCCGCCCGTTCCAGCACCTTGTCCTCAAAATAACCGGTATTGGCAAAATACAGCGACCCGTCAAACCGGATCAGGACGATATTGCGGCAGGTTTCCAGCTTGTGGATTTCGGCATCACGCAGGGTCCCGTCCGGGGCGCGTGACAATACCGCGACACGCGGCTCCATGGTGCGATACAGGAACAACAGCAGCGACAGCAGGACACCGACCATGATGCCCTTGTCGAGATGCGGCGCCCACAGCAGCGTCATGGCAAAGGTAATGACCGCCACGGCCCCGTCGTGCTTCTGCACCCGCCAGGCATACCGGATAGGGGCAATTTTCACCAGGTTGATGACGGCCATAATGATCACGGCGGCCAGGGTCGCCTGCGGCAGGTGATACAGCAGCGGTGTCAGGAACAACAGCGTGATACCCACAACCGCGCCGGTCACCACGGACGAAAATCCCGTGACGGCACCGGCGTCGATATTCACGGCCGAGCGCGAAAAGGAACCGGATACGGCATAGCCGGACGACAGGCTGGACAGGATATTACCCAGGCCCTGCCCGACCAGCTCCTGGTTGGCATCCAGGCGTTGCCGGGTGCGGGCCGCCATGGCCTTGGCAATGGAAATGGCTTCCATGAAACCGATGATGGAGATCGCCACGGCAACACTGATCAGTTTCACCATGGTGTCGAAATCAAATGTGGGCAGCGCCAGTGCCGGCAGGCCCACGGGAATGCTGCCAACCACCTTGCCACCCATCCCATCAAATCCAATCTGCCAGGAAAGCAGCGTGGTAATGACCACAGCGGTAAGTACGCCCGGTATCTTTGGCAGGTAGCGCTTCAGGCCGATCATAATGCCGAGCGCCAGGATCGCCATCAGCATGGTCTCGAAATGCGCGTAATGAAAGGCCGCGACAACCGTGTCGTATACCGTCTCATAGGTATGCTCGGATGTTTCCACGCTGACCCCGAACAGTTTGCCGAGCTGCGAGGTGCCGATAATGATGGCGGCCGCGTTGGTAAAGCCGATCACTACCGGATGCGACAGGAAGTTGACCAGCACACCGAGGCGTAACACGCCCAGTGCCACCTGGAAAACACCTACCATAAAGGCCAGCATGATGGCATAGGCGACATATAGTTCCGGGCTGGCGCCGGCGATCGGCTCCAGTGCCGAAGCCGTCATCAACGACACCACGGCCACCGGGCCGGTGGCGAGCTGCCGCGAGGAGCCGAACAGGGCGGCGATGATGCCGGGCAGGAAAGAGGCATACAGGCCGTAGTATGGCGGCAAGCCCGCCAACTGGGCATAGGCCATGGACTGGGGCACCAGCACCAGGGCGACGGTAATGCCGGCAATCAGGTCGGCCTTGAGGACGGCCGGTTTTTTCAGCTCACCGATCCAGCACAGCCAGGGAAACAGCCTGCCTTTCCAGTTGTCACACGTTTTCTCTACCATTGAACTTCCTGTC
>JAUVNM010000055.1 GCA_030599705.1 Gammaproteobacteria bacterium | reverse complement strand
GAGGCGTCCGGTGGGCAGGAGCAGGACTCCGAGGAGGCTTCCGGTGGGCAGGAGCAGGACTCCGTGGAGGCTTCCGGTGGGCTGGAGCAGGACTCCGAGGAGGCCACTGGCGAGGAAGACCAGACTGCCGAGCATGCCGAGGGCGGCCAGGAGGAGGAATCGGAGGAGGCCGCCGGCGACCGGGACGAACAGCTACAGGAAGCCACGGGGGGTGAGGAAGAAACCGAAGAAAAACCCGGGGATCGGGAGGAACGGCAGGAAACAGGGGATGCAGATGGGCAAGATGAGCAAAAAGATGGTAATCTTGCCATAAATAATACTGATCAAGGATCCGAGCCAGAAGAAACTGGTGATGCTGGAGGCGGCGAGCAGGAGCGTGACCGGCAGGAGCCCGGCAGTTCGCCAGACCAGCCACTCGGTTCGGGCGGTATCCCCGAAGACATTTCCGAGGAAGAGACCGCCGCCAGCCAGGCCGTGGACCAGTTTGACCAGCTGGGTACCGGCTTTGGTGAGGACCAGGAACTCCCACCGGGTGAAATCCCGGACGAGGACGGTATCCCGGGAACCGGTATTTCCATGATTATGATGGAACAGTGGCTGGAGCGGATCGAGGGCGACCCCGCCTACCTGCTGCGCAACCAGTTCATGATCGAGGAGCAGCTGGAAATGCAGCGTAACAGCCGCCGGTTGATGGAGACGCGGCCATGGTGAAGACGGGAACACACAGACGGACCCGGCCGGCACACTGACTACCGGGATGATAATGATACAGGGTAAATGGACGGTAACGAGATAGGGGACAGTCACTTGAATCGAACACGTACTTCACGTATTTGCATTATCTGTTTACTGGCCAGCTTCCTATCCGGTGTCACTCAGTCCGCCAGCGGTTTCTCCTTCGGTGTCAGCAACAACTCTTCCAGCAAAGACCAGCGAACCACTACCAACCGTCCCTGGGGCAACATCGGGACTTTCAAACCTGCCCTGAAATATGAGCGGCCGCCAATACCTGACCTCCAGTATCTTGGCGCTGCACCCGGTACCGGATGGTATGCGACACAGGTACCTGGAGTCGGGAGTCCCGCTGCCGGCGGCCAGCCTGTCGTCGAGGTTGAAACCGGCGGCGCTGTGTATTATGAGCAACAGAACATCGTTTACACCGTTCGGGTTGTCAGCAGTGGCAACCTCAAGACACTCAATCCCGCAATCCCGCGCATCGAAGGTGCGACCATGGAACAGGTGGATGGCCCTGTTGCCAGTACACGCAAGTCCCGGCGGAATGGTGCCCGGGAGATAATCAACGAATATCATTTCAAGCTGACGCCATTACGGTCCGGTGAGATCGTGATCCCCGCGATACGCTTCACGGGTACGCATGTTTCCAACCGGCAACGGAATGCAGCCCCGGGAATGCCGGTCAGCGGGACAGGAAACCGGTTTTCCATTACTGCTGATGGACCGCTGACGCTGGACGTACTGCCGGCTGACTTCTCCGTAACACCCTGGCTACCGCTGAATGACCTGAGGCTGCAGACGCACATGCCTGAATACGGGCCGGCGCAGGCAGGCGTCCCCGTCACACTCACCCTCGAACTGACCGCCAGGGGGGCGCTGGGCACCCAGCTTCCGTCGCTGGAGCAGCAGCTCAAGAGCAACGAGTTCAGGGCTTACCGGGAATCGGTCACCACCAGTAACGGTATCTCCAGGGATGGCACACAGTTTCGCGGGAGCCGCAAGGAAATCTATACGCTTATTCCTCTGCAGGATGGCAGGCTACAGCTGCCCGAAATCCAGGTAGCCTGGTGGGATGTAGACACGGATACACCCATGCTTGCCGGGTTGTCTGGCCAGAATGCCGTAGCCAGTGCCGCGGGGAATCGTCGCGGGATCGCGGCGACCGGCGAGCAGGATTTGTTCTCCACTTATTTCTGGTACCCGATGTTTATCCTCATGGGGGTGATCATCGGCTATTGGCTGGGCGCCTGGGCGCGCACCCGGCCGCGCCTGCATTCGGCCGGTACCCGGGCCGGCGCCTGGCTGTCGTCGACAGGACAACGGGCCATTCAGCACACAGTGGCTGCCGGCAAGAAGCTTTCTCCCGTGCCCTATCTGGGAAAGTTGCGCCTGGGTTTTGCGCTCATCATGCCTGGATCCGTCAAACTGTGGCTATGCATGCGCTGCATTGAAAGCGAGGACAGGCCGGAGGCATGGTGTGTCCAGTTCAGGTCACGGATTTGCGGGCATCTCGGCATTTCAAGGCATGCACCGATAACTGCCATTGCCGAGAAAATTATCGAGGTGCAACCATTGGCGGAACCTGCCAGGGTGCGCGCGCTGGCCCAATCGATGGACAACGCCATTTATGGTGCCAGGCCACTGGATTTTGCTGCGTGGAAGAAAGACTTCAGGCACCAGCTGCGTCCGCGCCTGTACCGCCGCCGGCGCTCCCGTCCCCGGCGCACGGGGAGCGTTCTTCCCGCACTGAACCCGCGTTCAGCATAACTGCATTCTACGCTCCATAATCCGGTTCACGACCGGGCTGATCCCTTTCGGGTTCAATTCCCCGCCGTTTACGGCGATAATTGTAGGAGCCAGCTTGCTGGCGAACTGGTAGCGAACCAGCCGCACGGCGGCTAAATTGTGCAGCAATTATTCGCGGGCATGCCCCAGGGCAGCCTCTCGGCGCAGGCGCCTCACCTTCAGCCCGCTCCTGTGACCTGATACCCCGTCCGCTTGCGGCGGGGTAGTTTATTGACGGGTCGCGAAGGATGTCCCGGCCGTGCACTACGTCCCTTGACCACTGAAAAAGTACATGCGCGTATTAAAGCGGGCAAGCAAAGGACGCACTAGCAGAACCCGGCTACATTCAGGAGTTCAGTAATGACCGAAGCAACACCCCCGACCGACAGGTTACCTGCCAGGAAACCCCAGGAGGTTGATGCCAATACCGAATGGCGTTCCACGCTGACCGGTCTGACCGGCGCCCTGCTGTTGTTCCTGTCGCTGACAGGATTCTCGATCTATTTTCTTCCATTCAGTATTTTCAACCAGTTCAGCGTCATCCTGCATACCGTTGCCGGCGTCGCAATGCTGATTCCGGTCACCTGGTTTGTAACCAGACACTGGCTGTTCCGCAGACAGGGCAATCTCAGCCACTACCAGCTGCTTGGCTACACCTCGCTGGCTTTTCTCGTGGCCTGCATCGCCAGCGGACTGGTCCTCACCTGGCAGGGGATTGCGGGTCCCGCCATCGGCTATACCTGGGATCTGGTCCACCTTGTCACCGGCATCGGTCTGGCCGTGTTTGTGGTGGTCCATCTGGCTGCGATCATTGTGCGCAAGGTGAGTTCCAGACAATCGCAGCGCGCCTTGCGCACATCGCAACGGCATTTCTACCGTCTCACGGCAGCGGGCAGCGGGTTGTTGCTGGTGCTTTGCGGTCTGGGGACGGTACTGTATGAACCACCGCAACTCACACGTGGATTTGATGCGGACTATAACTGGCGTTTCGGGGAAGACCGCCCGTTTGCGCCCAGCATGGCGCGGCTGGATTATTCCAGCAGGGGAAAACGTCTGCAGCAGCAGGTGCTGGAGACCATCGGCGCGGCGGACCGACCGGCCTACCTGGCGGCCTTTGAGGAGTATGAAAAGCAGTCCGGGGGCTTGATAGCCCGGGTGCGCAACAGCACCGAGGGTCTGGACCTGCAGCCCGATCAGTTACACCGGCTTGAGGCCGTCTTCAAGAGCGCGGTAGCCGGGATCAAATCCGCCGGCTCCGTTTACCCGCGGGTACTGGCGGGTTCCGAAAGCTGTGGATCGGCCGGGTGCCATCAGGAGATCTACAAGGAGTGGCTGCCCAGCGCACATCGGTACTCCTCCCTGGATCACATGTTCCAGCGGGTGCAGACCATCATGGTGGAGGAGACTGCCCCGGAATTCACCCGCTATTGTGCCGGCTGTCACGACCCCATCTCCCTGTTCAGCGGCGCAAAGGACGCCGGCAACATGACCCTGAGTGTCGAGGGTGCCAATGAGGGTTCCTCGTGTGTGATCTGCCACAGCATGGTCCAGGCCGATATCCAGGGCAACGGGGATTACACCGTCACTCCGCCCCGACCCTATGTCTATGAATGGGACGAGGGTGCGCTGGCCCGCTTCCTGGGTGATTTTCTGATTCGCGCCTATCCCTGGCACCACGTTCAGACCTATTCCCGGCCGTTGCTGAAACAGCCGGAATTCTGTGCGGCCTGCCACAAACAGTACGTGGACCGGGAAGTGAATGTGGATATCGGCAAGGTGCAGGGTCAGAACCAGTACGACAGCTGGAAAAACAGCCGCTGGTATCATGAGGATGATCCGACCCGAACCATCGCCTGCCGTGAATGCCACATGCCTCTGGAAGCCAGTACCGATCCGGCCAGCGGGGATGCTGCTGATTACAATCGCAGCGAGAAAGACGGCAAACACCGCAGCCACCGGATGCTGGCGAGCAATCAATATATTCCCGTAGATCAGGAGCTGGAAGGTGCGCAGGAGCATGTGGCCCTGATCGAGAAATGGCTGCGCGGCGAAGTGGAAATCCCGGAGATTGCCGACAAGTGGACCAGTGGGCCGGTGGTGCGCATGGAACTCGTTGCACCGGCGCAGGTCGCCCCCGGTGAGAATATCCAGGTGCAGGTGATCCTCACCAACAACAAGACCGGACACGACTTTCCCACCGGACCCCTGGACATGATCGAGAGCTGGGTTGAACTGCAGGTCACGAACGGCAACGGAAAACCGGTGTACCACGTGGGGGCACTGGACCAGCGTGGCGGCGTGTCGGAGTCGCCGGTGATTTTCAAGGCCGACGGTTTCGATCGCAAGGGCGAACTGATCGACCGGCACAACCTCTGGGATCTGGTGGGCGCCAGTTACAAGCGTGCCCTCTACCCGGGGGTTACCGACACCGTTACGGTGGGATTTCAATGCCCCTCCATGGCACGGGGCCGCCTGTCGGGCCCGCACCAGGATCCGGGCCAGCGGACGGACCGCTTTTCCTTTGCGGCGCCAGCAACCGGAATGCAGCAGCTGACGGTCAAGGCCACCCTCTGGTATCGCAAGGCAAACCCCGACTTCCTGGACAGGATCTATGGGGCGGAGAAAAAGGTGCGCGCTCCGCTCACGGCAATGTCCACGGCCACCGCATCCATCCGGGTGGTTCAGCCAGATGACCTTGCCGTCGTTCACTAGGCGTCAGCAGCTGCTGCTGCGCTGGGGCGGGTTCACCGCGCTGGCTGTCCTGGTCCTTGGTATTGCCGCACTCCTGTCCCGGTCGCAAGTGGAACCGGTTTTACCGGATACCGGTGAGACGTCCGCGGGCATCACCAGCGTGTTGAGCCGGCAAGCGACGGCAGAGATGGCCAAATTCAGGTTCGACGAAGTACGGGAAGCGGCCGGGATCGATTTTCAGCACTTCCCCGCCACCCGCCAGTCCCTGTTGCCCGAGGACATGGGGTCGGGACTGGCCTGGGGCGATTATGACAATGACGGGGACCCGGACCTGTACCTGGTGAACTTTTTCGGCCCGGTCACGCAGCCGATCCCTGAACAAGCCACAACAGGCCGGTCCGCGCTGTATCGAAACGAGGGGGATGGTGGTTTTACCGATGTTTCACAGCAAGCCGGTGTGGATCGACCCACCTTCGGACAGGCCGCTGCCTGGGGTGATTACGACAATGACGGCGACCTGGACCTGTATGTCACCAACTACGGGCCCAACCTGCTCTATCGAAACAATGGCGACGGCACCTTTACCGACGTAACACAGGCCGCGGGTACCGGCGATACCGGTTTCAGCAGTGGCTGTGCCTGGGGTGATTACAACAATGACGGCCACATCGACCTGTATGTCTCCAGCTATGTTCAATTCGAAAGCGACCAACCCGGTCAAGCGCGCGGCGCACGTCAATATCAATCCGAGATCCCCTACACCATCAATCCTTCCTCCTATCCACCGGCTGCCAATCGACTCTACCGCAATAACGGTGATGGCACCTTCACAGACGTTGCCGCCGGGGCCGGTGTGGCGAACCCGGAGGGCCGCTCACTGGGAAATGCCTGGTTTGATTTCGACAATGACGACCTGATCGATCTCTATGTGGCCAATGATGTATCGGCCAACGGTGTTTTCCGGAACCTGGGTGACGGCGGCTTTGCAGATATCGGGGCGAGTTCCCTCGCCGCGGATTACCGGGGCGCGATGGGGCTGGCCGCGGGTGATATCGATCGTGACGAGGACATCGACCTGTTTGTTACACACTGGGTGGCCCAGGAAAATGCCTTCTTCGAAAACATGACATCCGAACGCTTGCAGGATGATCAGGGCCGGCTGCGGTTGTTTTTCATGGATACCGCCGAAACGATTGGCCTGGGCCAGATCTCCCTGAAAATGGTTGGCTGGGCAACCGGTCTTGTCGACCTGGACAATGATGGCTATCTTGATCTGTGGGTTGTCAACGGCAACACCCTGGAGATGGCCGATGACAACACCCGCCTGAAACCGCAATACATGCAGTTGTTTCGTCACGAACCGGGTAAGGGTTTTTTTGAAGTCGGCCGGTATGCATCCCCTGTGCTTGAGCAACCAATCGTCGGGCGGGGCGGTGCGCACGCGGATTATGACGGCGATGGCAGAGTGGATATTGCCGTACTGGTTCATGGTGGCCAGCCATTGCTGTTTCACAACACACTGGAGGGGGACAACCACTGGCTCGGCGTCCGCCTCCGTCAACAGGGCGGCAACACCCATGCACTCGGCGCCAGGGTATCGATACGCACGGGCACTGTTACCCAAACCGCCCACGTCGGTGTCGGGGGTTCCTACCTCTCCCAGCACCACACCGATCTGCACTTCGGCCTGGGGGAAGAGGCCAGTGTGACCGAGCTCTCCATTCACTGGCCTGACGGCAACACCGAGCGGCATACCAATGTCCCGGCAGACCGGCTGGTTACCTACATACACCCCGCCGATTATCCACGGCATGCAGCGGCGCACTAGTGGAGTATTCAGGTTGAAAACCGGTTTCCGTTTGTGGTTGCTGGCCGTCGCTGCCCTCGGGCTGGTTGCCTGTTCCGGGTCTCCTCCACCTGCTTTCAGCGCAGCGGATCTCGCTATCCACAATCATGCCGTCGGCCTGATGGGACAGTACCAGTATGACGCTGCCTACCAGGAGCTTGCCCGGCTGGCCGAGCGTTATCCGGATAACGCCGAAATCCGGGTCGATATGGCGATCGTCCTTCTGAACCGGCAGTTGCTCGGAGATGAGGCGGCCGCCATGCAGCTATTGGAACAGGTACTGGAACAGGAACCACAACATCTGCGTGCGCAATATTGCAGTGGTTTGCTGGCGCTCCATGCGGGCCGGGCCAGTGAGGCCATGGTGCATTTCGGGCAGGTTGCCCGGGCCGATCCCGGTGATGTCTATGCGGCCTATTACTATGCCGCGAGCCTGGCAATCGAGTCACAGCATGAAACGGCGCTCCAGTGGTACCGGCGGGTCATTGCGGACGACCCCTATTTGCGCAGCGCCTATTACGGCGCCTTTCAGGCATTGCGGCAACTGGGCAGTCCGGAGGAGGCCAGGGAGATGCTGGACGCCTACCAGAAGGTGGCGACCAACCCCCGGGCCCGGCTGGCGGAGTTCAAGTATACGCGGATGGGACCGAAGGCCGAGGTAACGGCGTTACGAATCGAGCCCGGTGAGCCCGGCGCGCGCCCCGCAGGGCCATTGTTCGCCGCGGTGCAACCGCTGCCCGTGGCAGCAGGGGAACCGGCGGGCCGGCATCCCGCCGAACGCACCGGTCTGACCGTAGCGGATATCGATGGCGATGGCCGCATGGACCTGTTCGCAACGGGTGTGCGGCAGGACGATCAGGCCCCGAACGCGGTACTGCTGGCAGCGGCGGCAGGCGGATTCCGGCTGGCGCAGGACCATCCCCTTGCCCGGATTACCCGGGTCAACGCCGCCCTGTGGGGCGATATCGACAACGACGGACTGCTGGACGTCTATCTCTGCAGGCACGGGCCAAACCAGCTGTGGCGCCAGGTGAAGCATGGGCGCTGGGAAGACATGACCGCCGCCAGCGCCACGGCCAACGGCGCGTATGACACCCGGGATGGCGCGTTGTTCGATGCCGACCATGATGGTGACCTGGACCTGTTTCTGGTCAATGGCGACGGTCCCAACGAATTGCTCAACAATAACCGGGACGGCACTTTCCGGCCGCTGGCGGTGCAGCGGGGCATCACCGGCCGCAACCAGAAATCACGCTCACTCCTGGTGGCGGATCTGGACCACGACAGGGATGCGGACATCGTGGTGATCAATGCCCGGCCGCCCCACGAGGTCTATCTCAATGACCTCCTTTGGGACTACCGGCCCGCGCCCGGGTTCGACGCATTCCGGGCAGCGTCCGTGGCCGCGGTATTGGCGCAGGACCGGAATGCCGACGGCCAGCTCGAGCTGTACACCCTGTCCCCGGACAACGAAGCGAGCCGCTGGGAAACAGGGGATGATGGCCAGTGGCACGCG
>JAUVNM010000284.1 GCA_030599705.1 Gammaproteobacteria bacterium | reverse complement strand
TACAGCACTACCGGGAATTCGTTATTCCGCTGGAAGACGCCGAGGTCAGTCTGCAGGGTGCGCGCTGCATGGACTGCGGCATCCCGTTCTGTCACGAGAGCTGCCCGGTCAACAACATCATCCCGGACTGGAACGACCTGGTGTACCAGGGGAACTGGGAAGAGGCCGCCACGGTACTGCATTCCACCAACAACTTCCCGGAGTTCACCGGGCGCATCTGCCCGGCACCCTGCGAGGCGGCCTGCACCCTGAACATCGATGACAACCCGGTCACCATCAAGACCATCGAGTGCGCGATCATCGACAAGGCCTGGGAAAACAACCAGGTCACGCCGCAGATCGCGGCACACAAGACCGGCAAGCGCGTCGCGGTAGTCGGTTCCGGCCCCGCCGGCATGGCCTGTGCACAGCAACTGGCGCGCGCCGGACACGGGATCGCGGTGTTCGAGAAGAGCGATCGCATCGGTGGTCTGCTGCGCTACGGCATTCCCGATTTCAAGATGGAGAAACACATCATTGACCGGCGCATGGCACAGATGCAGGCCGAAGGCGTGACCTTCCATACCGAAACCCGTGTCGGTGGCAACCTGCCGGCCAAACAGCTGCTCGCTGATTACGATGCCGTGGCCCTGACCGGGGGCTCCGAGCACCCGCGCGATCTCGAGGTCCCCGGCCGCGAACTGGACGGCGTACATTTCGCCATGAGCTTCCTGCCACAACAGAACAAGCGCAATGCCGGTGAAGATATCGACCCGGGCATTGCGCTCACGGCAAAAGACAAACACGTCGTCGTCATCGGCGGCGGCGACACCGGTTCCGACTGCATCGGCACCTCGTTCCGCCAGGGTGCCGTGTCCGTTACCCAGCTGGAAATCCTGCCGCAGCCGCCGGAACTGGAAAACAAGGCACTGACCTGGCCGCACTGGCCACTGAAACTGCGCACCTCCAGTTCCCAGGAAGAAGGCGCGGAACGCGACTGGGCCGTGACCACCCGATCCATCGAGGGCATGGATGGCAAGGTAACCGCCATTAACTGCGTGCGGCTGGAGTGGATACAGGACGCACACGGCGCCTGGAACATGAAAGAGATCCCGGGCAGTGAATTCCAGCTCAAGGCCGACCTGGTGCTGCTGGCGATGGGCTTTATGCACCCGGTGTTCAAGGGCATGCTGGAGGAACTCGATGTGGAACTCGACTCACGCGGCAACGTCAAGGGCAGCACCGAGGGCAACAGGGCCTATTACACCTCACTCGACAAGGTGTTCAGCGCCGGCGACATGCGCCGCGGCCAGTCGCTGGTGGTATGGGCGATCCGCGAGGGACGCCAGTGTGCGCGTTCGATTGATGAATACCTGATGGGTTCATCGGATTTACCGAGATAAAAGCATCTCGCGCAAAGACGCCAAGACGCAAAGAAAACCAAAGATTCTAAAACATCTGCCACAGAGGGCACCGAGATCACAGAGAAGAACAGATACTATTCCCGGCGGGGCGCCGGTCCTGCCTGTTCTCTGTGTACTCTGTGGCAGTCCTTTCTTTTCTTTGCGTCTTGGCGTCTTTGCGCGAGACCGGTGCTAGATTTATGCAACCACTTCAAAACGACCGGCTGCTGAAGGCCCTGCTCCGCGAACCCGTGGACGTTACCCCGGTGTGGATGATGCGCCAGGCCGGGCGTTACCTGCCGGAATACCGCAAGGTACGTACACAGGCCGGTAGCTTCATGGACCTGTGCACCAACCCCGAGCTCGCCTGTGAAGTCACCCTGCAACCGGTAGAACGCTTCCCGCTCGATGCCGCTATTCTGTTCTCCGATATCCTCACCATCCCCGATGCCATGGGGCTGGGACTGTACTTCGAGGAAGGCGAGGGCCCGCGCTTTTCAAATCCCGTGCGCAGCGAGACCGACGTCGATGCCCTACCGGTGCCGGACCCGGAAGACGAGCTGCGCTACGTCATGGATGCGGTGCGCCTGATCCGGCGCGTCCTCGATAACCGCCTCCCCCTGATCGGCTTTTCCGGTAGTCCGTGGACACTGGCGACCTACATGGTGGAAGGCGCTGCAACGAAAACGTTTTCACGGGTCAAGGCGATGCTCTACAACGAGCCGCTGGTATTGCACCGCCTGCTCGATACGCTGGCGCAATCGGTCACCGCGTATCTCAACGCGCAGATCGCGGCCGGCGCCCAGACCGTGATGATCTTCGATACCTGGGGCGGCGTGCTGACGCCACCGGACTACACCGAGTTTTCACTGCAGTACATGCAGCAAATCGTCAGCGGCCTGGTGCGTGAGGCCGAAGGCCGCAAGGTGCCGGTTATTTTATTTACCAAGGGCGGCTGTCAGTGGCTGGAAGCCATGGCCGACACCGGCTGTGATGCGCTCGGCATTGACTGGTCGACCGACCTTGCCGATGCACGCCGGCGTGTCGGCGACCGGGTCGCACTGCAGGGCAACCTCGACCCCGCCGTGCTCTATTCCGATCCCGATATCATCCGCGACAAGGTGGCCGGTGTCCTCGGGGCCTTTGGTAAAGGTACCGGCCACGTCTTCAACCTCGGACACGGCATCAACCCCGATGTCGATCCCGAACATGCCGGCGTACTGGTCAATGCCGTGCATGAATTCTCCGCGCAATACCACAACTAAAACCGTGACCCCGCTCTTTTTGTTTAAATCTACTTTTGAGTGGATATGTCGATGCTGATGCACGAGACAAGGTGAGCATTCATGAACAGCACGGATAAACAGGGAAAGATCTCTGGATTTGCCCATAATTTCATGCCGGGCCTCGGGATCTTTACCCGCTATGATCAATCATGTTTGCGCAGTGATCTGGGGGCAGGCCTCTCCGTGGCGGCGATTGCGCTTCCTGTGGGTATTGCCTATGCGGACCTCGCAGGTGTTCCTGCGGTAATCGGCATGTACTCGGCCATCTTCCCGCTGCTGGCCTACGCACTGTTCGGGTCTTCACGTCAACTGATGACCGGTCCTGATGCGGCGACCTGTATCATCGTTGCAGCGAGTCTTGGTCCTTTGGCTGGTGGTGATCCCGAGCGATATCTCGCCCTGATGGTGATTCTGACCCTGATGACCGGCATATTGTATGTCGTGGCGGGATTCTCGCGACTGGGATTTATCGCCAACTTTTTGTCCCAACCGATTCTCACTGGATACCTGAATGGCATCGCGCTCATTATCATCGCGGGGCAACTCCAGAAACTGTTCGGCTATTCCGGCGAGGCCGAGGAATTTTTCCCGAAACTGACTGAATTTATCGACAAGCTCGATC
>JAUVNM010000278.1 GCA_030599705.1 Gammaproteobacteria bacterium | reverse complement strand
GTGCATCGGCCTGTTCGTGGTGGCCGGGCTGGGGGCTGCCTGGTACATGGAGCACAACGGCCACTGGGTAACCGGCATGTCCAACCAGATCATCTGGGGCACGCCGCACGTGTTTGCCGTGTTCCTGATTGTCGCCGCCTCCGGCGCCCTGAATGTTGCCTCGATCAGCTCCGTTTTCGGGAAAACCCCCTACAAGCCACTGGCGCGGCTATCCGGTCTGCTGGCGATTACCCTGCTGGTCGGCGGTCTTGCGGTACTGGTACTCGATCTGGGCCGCCCGGACCGGTTGATCATTGCCATGACCTACTATAATTTCAAATCGATTTTTGCCTGGAACATCTTCCTCTATGTCGGCTTCATGGTCGTCGTGGCCATCTACCTGTGGATGATGATGGAGCAGAAAATGAACCGCTTCACCAGACCGGCAGGCTTCACGGCATTCATCTGGCGCCTAATCCTGACCACCGGCACCGGTTCCATCTTTGGTTTCCTGGTGGCACGCCAGCCCTATGACACGGCCCTGCTGGCGCCGATGTTCATCATTATGTCGTTCGCGTTCGGGCTAGCCATTTTCATCCTGGTATTGATGGCGAGTTACAAGTGGTCCGATCGGCCGCTGGGCGATGCCATCCTGTTCCGGCTCAAGAACCTGCTGGGTGTATTTATCGGCGCAGTGCTGTATTTCGTCACCGTCTATCACCTGACCAATCTCTACATTACCGGGCAGCATGGCGTCGAGCGCTTTCTCCTGCTGGATGGCGGCGTCTATACACAGGTGTTCTGGGGCATACAGATCCTGCTTGGCAGCCTGCTGCCACTGGCGCTGCTGTATAACCCGTCGACCGGCAAGTCACGCAGCTGGATCGGCATTGCCTCGGCGCTGGTGATTGTCGGCGGGCTGGCCCAGATATACGTCCTTATCATCGGCGGCCAGGCCTACCCGCTGGAACTGTTCCCGGGCAAGGAAGTCACCAGCACGTTCTTCGATGGCGGCATTAATACCTATACCCCGAGCCTGCCGGAAATCATGCTGGGTATCGGCGGTGTTGCAATCGCACTGGCCGCGACCCTGGTCGGTGTCCGGGTACTGCGGTTCCTGCCGGTCAGTCTGGCCGATGATCAGGTCGACCCGCATCACGGGAGCAGTGAAACCAAGGCCGCGGCCTGATTTAGCTTCCGTAAATCACCACAGAGACGCAGAGCTACGTCCGTGGAAATGTAGGAGCGAGCCCATCACATGGCATCCTGATACCAGCCATTGCTTGTCAGGAAATTAACAACCGGATGATAACGAGCCCATGTCCCGCCTGCTGATCTCGGCCGCCCACAAGTCCTCCGGCAAGACCACTGTCACCCTGGGCCTGTGTGCTGCCCTCAGTGCGCGCGGCCTGACCGTCCAGCCATTCAAGAAAGGCCCGGATTACATCGATCCAATGTGGCTCGGGCAGGCCGCCGGCCGGCCCTGCCACAACCTGGATTTCCATTGCATGTCACACGCCGAGCTGCTCTCGACCGTGGGGCATTATTCGGCCAATGCCGATATCGCCCTGATCGAGGGCAACAAGGGCCTCTATGACGGCCTGGACCTGCACGGCAGCAACAGCAACGCGGCACTGGCCAAACTGACCCATACGCCAGTCATCCTCGTGCTCGACGCCCGTGGCATGACCCGCGGGATCGCCCCGCTGATCCTCGGCAACCAGGCATTCGACCCCGACATCCGCATTGCCGCTGTGATTCTCAACCAGCTCGGGGGCAGCCGCCACGAGGCCAAACTGCGTGCGGTGATAGAGCACTATACCGATGTGCCGGTCATCGGTGGCGTCCAGCACAACAGTGAACTGGAGATCGTGGAACGCCACCTCGGACTGATCCCCAGCAATGAGGAAAGCGCATCATCCACGCGCATTGGAAAAATCCGGCAGACCATCGCCGAGCAGGTTGACCTGGAACAGCTGCTGATGCTTGCCGGGTCCGTGCCATTGGACTTCGAACCGCTGCCCATTGCCAAAACCAGCGTGGCAGACCGGGTGCGCATCGGGATCATCCGTGATGCCGCCTTCGGGTTCTATTATCCCGACGATCTGGATGCCCTGGAGGGCTCCGGCGCACAACTGGTCATGATTGACTCGCTGCAGGACCAGGCATTGCCCGCAATCGATGGCCTGTTCATTGGCGGCGGATTCCCGGAAAACCATATGGCAGAACTCGAAGCGAATGCGGCGCTCCGCCACGAAATACACGCCGCCATCGATCACGGCCTGCCCACGTATGCCGAGTGTGGCGGACTGATGTACCTGGCGCGCAGCCTGCAGTGGGCTGACCGGCGCCACGAGATGACCGGTATCATTCCGGGTGATTGCATCATGCATGAACGCCCGCAGGGACGTGGCTATGTTCACCTGCGTGAAACCGGCCACCTGCCCTGGCCCGGCACCCGGCCAGGCGAGGAATTTGCCGCGCACGAGTTCCATTACTCCAGCCTGGAAAATATCACCGAGCCGCTGGAGTTTGCCTATGAAGTGACCCGTGGCACAGGGGTTGACGGTCACCATGACGGCATCGTGATTAACAACCTGCTGGCCTGCTACAGCCACCTGCGCGACACCCGCCAGCACCGCTGGGCCGCCCGCTTCACCGGCTTTGTCAGGCAAAACAGGCACTGAGACACACTTGCCGTTTCCGCCTTATAATAAAGGCTCTTCAGGAAAATTTATGGGTGAATCCGACCTAGATAAAAGTCCGTGGACTTGTAGGAGCCAGCTTGCTGGCGAACGCGGTCTTCCTGGATATCGGATTCGCCAGCAAGCTGGCTCCTACAATCAGTCACAGGCATCCCGATATCGGCCATTGCTTGTTAGGAAACTGACCACAAATTATCCTGACGAGGCATAATAGAGAACAGTTACGTCAGGAGTCCGCATGATCACCATAACACCCGCTGCCGCCGAGCAGATCCGCACTTCAGCCAGGCAGGGCCAGATGACCGGTATGGCCATGCGCATTGCCGCAACCAGGAACCCGGACGGCACACTGCATTACGGTATGGGCTTCGACGACAACCAGATGGATGGCGATGTCCACGTCAATTCCGAAGATATCGAAATCGTGGTATCCGAATCCAGCATGCAACTTGTCCAGGGCATGACGCTGGACTTTGTGGAGCTGGAACCCGGTGCCCGCCAGTTTATCTTCCTGAATCCCAATGACCCCAGCTTCAAACCCTCCGATGAAATCTGACGCCGGGGTTTGCCTCATGGACAACCGCGCCCTGGCAAGGTGATGCCCCGGAGCACCACAGGCAGTTCCCCCGTTATGAATCCCC
>JAUVNM010000018.1 GCA_030599705.1 Gammaproteobacteria bacterium | reverse complement strand
GGTACCGGGACTCTGGCGTGATCTGCGATTGGGCTGATATGGCCAAAATCTGTTGATACCCGTATGCTTGTCCACCGTTTCAGAGGATGGACGCTTTCATTACATGCACGGGAATATTCAACAGGGGGTCCGGTTTCTGCTGGCAGCCGGGTTACTGTGGCTGGCGCCGCTACCGGGTCATGCGATCGGTGGGCAGGACCTGTTCGAGGCCGAGGTGCCGGTCACCAGTCAGCAGCCGGCAGAACGCAAGGCGGCCATGCAACAGGCATTGTCGGAAGTCCTGGTGCGGGTGACCGGCCAGCGTGAATTACTGCATTCCGGCCGGGTGCGTCCGTTACTGGAAGACGCCTCCCGGTTTGTCCAGCAATACCGTTATTTCACCGTGCCTGAAAGTACGCCGCCCCAGCTGATGCTGCGGGTACGCTTTGACGGGGACGGCATTCGCCAGGCGCTGCGTGAGCACGGTGTTGCCTACTGGGGGGGCGCGGAGCGGCCCGATACCCTGGTGTGGCTGGCGGTTGAAGAACGCGGGCGGCGCTATATCCTGTCGTCACAGGATGACTCGGTCGCCTATCAGCAGGTTCGGCAGGCGGCCAGGCAGCGGGGTGTCCCCTTGCTGTTCCCGTTGATGGACCTGGAGGACCAGGCGCAGGTGCGTTTCAGTGATATCTGGGGTGGTTTCTTCGAGCGTGTGCTGCAGGCGTCAGATCGTTATGACCCGCAGGCAATACTGATCGGGCGTCTGAATCTCAGCCCGTCGGGCAGCTGGGTGGCGCGCTGGAGCCTGCGCGTTGCCGGCAATACAACCGCCTGGTCGGATACCGACAGCCAGCTGGCGGGAGTGGCCCGGGCAGGGATCGATAACGTGGCAGACAACCTGGCGTCGCGTCTTGCGGTAACGGATTCGGGCACGGTCGGCAACCGGGTCAATGTAAGCGTCGAGGACATCAGTACCCTGGCAGCCTACGCCAGGGTAACGGATTACCTGGCGTCACTGACGGCCGTCCGGCAATTGCAGGTCGTAGCGGTGACCGGGACTTCCGTGGACTATGCCGTGCAGCTTAACGGGTCCCTGCAGGGGCTCACGCAAACCATCATCATCGGTACCGTGCTGGAGCCTGCCGCGGCAGAGTCGCCGGGTGTCTACCGGATCCGCCAGTGAAACGCAGCGATCTTCCCAATATCCTGACGGTCTTCCGCTTCCTGCTGGTGCCGCCGGTGGTCTTTTATATGCTGAATCACAAGTTCGGACCGGCCCTGATCGTGTTCGCGATTGCGGGTTTTTCCGATGCGCTGGACGGGTTCCTGGCACGGCGCTACCACTGGACCAGCCGGGTGGGGGCGCTGATGGACCCGCTGGCCGACAAACTGCTGATGGTCTCCAGTTTTCTCACCCTTGGCTGGCTCGGCCTGCTGCCGTACTGGCTGGTCGGGCTGGTGATCCTGCGCGACCTGGTCATCGTGACCGGCGCCATTATCTACAATGCGCGCATTGAACTGGTGGAGGTCGACCCGAGTATTGTCAGCAAGCTGAACACGCTGGCGCAAATCCTGCTGGTGCTGTCGGTGATGTTCAGTCATGCCGTATATGCCCTGCCGGCGCTCTGGATAGATGCACTGATTTTCAGCGTACTGATCACCATCGTGTGGAGCGGCCTGGGCTATGTGTGGACCTGGGGCCGGCGTGCCTGGTTCAGACGTACACCCTGATCAGCTGTAGCCCGAATGGCGGCCGCTGGCCGGAATCCGGCAAGCTATTCCTGACTAACCGGTGTTATCGAATACTTTCTAATGAACAACCCCCAGTTGCCCCTCGGTCTTTCACTGCGTGACAGTGCACGCTTCACCAGCTTTTTTGACGGACCCAATACCGAGGCAGTCCGCTGCCTGCAGTTGGCGGCAACCGGGGAGGGCGAACCGCTGGTGTTCCTGTCCGGTACCGCCGGTCTCGGAAAAACCCACTTGCTGCAGGCCGCGTGTCACGAGGCGGCCCGGCTTGAACAGGCTGCGATCTATCTGCCGCTGCATGAATTGACAACCCTGTCGTCGGACCTGCTTGAGGGCATGGAGGAGATGCAGCTGGTCTGTGTAGATGATGTGGATGCCATTGCCGGGTTACCGGACTGGGAAACCGGGCTGTTTCACCTGTTTAACCGGATGCGAACTGCCGGTGGCCGCATGCTGCTGACCGGTTCCGGCCGTGCAGACAGGATTGGAATAGTACTCCCGGACCTGGTGTCGCGGTTGTGTTGGGGTGTGAGCTATGTCCTTAAGCCAATCGATGAGGATTCGATGCAGGCAGCACTGATGCGCCAGGCGCAAGGCCGCGGGCTGGAGTTGCCTGAAGAGACGGCGGCTTTTTTACTGAAACGCGTGCCGCGCGACCTGCCATCGGTTTTTGCACTGCTCGACCGGCTGGATGCCGCATCCATGGTGGAACAGCGGCGCCTGACCATCCCGTTCGTCAAGGCAGTGCTGGATCTCGCGTAGGTTGGGCTGAACGGAGTGAAGCCCAACGTTTTGCGCCGTATGACCATGCTTTGTTGGGTTTCGCATGCTCAGCCCAACCCAATAATTAATAGCCCGGATGACGCTGCGCTTCATCCGGTTTACACAACGGCCTGTCGTGCGTGAACTGCCGGAGTTGTGCCTTGAGTGCGGTGTTTTCCTGCTTGAGTTGCGCCAGCTGTTGCCGCAACAGACGGGTATCCTGTTGTTCCATGGATACCAGGGTAAGGGACACCACGACCAGCCCCGTCAGCACCATGATGGAGACGCACAATGCATAGACCGTTTTGTGTTTCACCGGTCTTCCATTTCGCGGCCCACCCGCACAAACATAATGGCGCCGCCAAACCACATGGTGGTGAAAACGATTTCCAGCAGACCGTATAGACGCGTGGTGTCCGAATGTACGGCTTCCACCACGCCGTGGATGAAATACAGCAGGGCGAGGAAGCAGCTCCAGGAAAAGGTGTAATTACGGCCGTGCAACAGGCCGCGCAGCGGGAACAGCAGGGGTGTGCCCAGCACCAGCAGGACCAGTGAAACCGGGAAGTGCGGTGACGGGGCGAGCACGGTATACCAGGCCACCAGCAGGGCAAAGGTGCCGAAATACCCGGTGAGGGTGAACAGGTACCAGCCGCGGCGACAACACATATAAATCTCCCCAAGAGTTAATATAACTATATGAATATTATCGTTATTTGACCTGCGTTTCCTGCAGCTTGAGTGCCGTCTCCGCCAGGCGCCTGCCGAGGGCGCGGCACAGGTTTTTTTCTTCCTCACTCAACGGCCGCTTGCTGTCGGCGCCGGCCGTGTGACTGGGTCCGTACGGTGTGCCGCCGGTCGTGGTCTTGATGAGATCGGTTTCGGTATAGGGCAGGCCGACGATCAGCATGCCGTGATGCAGCAGCGGCAGCATCATCGACAGCAGCGTGGATTCCTGGCCGCCGTGCAGGCTGGATGTCGAGGTGAATACCGCCGCGGGTTTGCCGGCCAGGCTACCTGCGAGCCACAGGCTGCTGGTGGAATCGATAAAGCACTTCAGCGGGGCCGCCATATTGCCGAAGCGCGTCGGGCTGCCAAGGGCAAGGCCGGCGCATTCGCTCAGGTCGTCCAGCGTGGCATAGGGTGCGCCTTCCGCGGGGATGCTGTCTTGCGTCGCTGCGCACACCGTCGAGACCGGCGGTACGGTGCGCAACCGCGCCTGGCAACCGCTGACTTCCTCGATGCCGTGGGCAATGCGTTGCGCCATTTTCTCCGTGGCGCCGTAACGGCTGTAATACAGGACGAGGATTTCGTGCATGGGTCAGTTTGGTTAGTTAGTGATGAATAAGTTTACCGCAGAGACGCAGAGGGCGCAGAGAAAAACAACAAAAAACAGAATTAGACTTGTCGTCATCCCGATACTGTCGTCATTCCCGCGCAGGCGGGAATCTATTAACACAAGCGCTAATCATTACTGAAGGTATTAAAGGTTGCCGACACAGAATCGGATGAAACTTGAATAAGGTGTTCATGGATTCCCGCCTGTGCGGGAATGACGATATAAATACCAGTCTTTCTTATCAAAATGTTTTTTCTCTGCGTCTCTGCGGTGAAATTGTCTGTTACAAAATATCCAGCACTTTTTCCGGCGGCCGGCCGATGGCGGCCTTGCCGCCTGTTACCACGATCGGGCGTTCGATCAGGCGCGGGTGCTGGATCATGGCCGCAATCAGTTCGGCGTGCGACAGGCCCGGGTTGTCCAGTCCGGCCGCGGCGTATTCCTTCTCATGCTTGCGCATCAGCTCACGCGGCTCCATGCCGAGCATGTCGAGAAGCGACTCCAGGGTTTTTTCCGATGGCGGCGTATTCAGGTATTCAATAACCTCGGGTTCCCGGTTTGCGGATTTCAGCAGTTCCAGCGTGGCCCGCGACTTGCTGCAGTGCGGGTTATAGTAGATGGTGATGGCGTCGCTCATGGGTGTCAGGTTCCGGTAGTCATATAGGGGGTGATTATATCCTGCCCGTGTGTGGCATGCCCCGTCAGGCGCTGACCACCGGGATCTTGCCAATACGCATGCGCCACTCCCGCGGGCCACTCTCGTGCACGGAATGGCCGTGGGCATCGACGGCCACCGTGACGGGCATGTCCTCGACCTCGAATTCATAGACGGCCTCCATGCCAAGTTCCGGGAAGGCGACCACGCGGGCGCGGCGGATGGCCCTGGAGACCAGGTAGGCGGCGCCGCCGGTCGCAATCAGGTACACGGCCCCGTAACGCGCGATGGTCTCCACCGTTTTTGGGCCGCGTTCGGCCTTGCCGATCATACCGAGCAGGCCGGTCTTCTCCAGCAGGGGTTCAGTGAACTTGTCCATGCGCGTGGCCGTTGTGGGTCCGGCGGGGCCCACGACCTCGTCGCCGACCGGGTCGACCGGTCCGACGTAGTAGATAAACCGGCCATTGAAATCGAGTCCTTCCGGTAACGGCTCGCCGCGTTCCAGCAGGTCGATGATGCGCTGGTGCGCGGCATCGCGTCCGGTGAGCAGTCTGCCGCTGATCAGCAGGGTTTCACCCGGTTGCCATTCCCCGACGGTGGCGCGATCCAGGGTATCGAGGTTGACGCGGTGTGCGCTGCCACTGTCGCGGGTGATCTCCGGCCAGTCATCCAGGGACGGCGGCTCGAGCTGTGCCGGCCCGCTGCCGTCGAGGGTGAAGTGAATATGCCGCGTGGCGGCGCAGTTTGGAATCAGTGCGACCGGCTTGGAGGCGGCATGCGTGGGGTAGTCACTGATCTTGACGTCCAGCACGGTGGTCAGGCCGCCAAGTCCCTGCGCACCGATGCCGAGGGCATTTGCCTTGTCATAGATCTCCAGGCGCAGCTCTTCCACCCGGTTGCATGGTCCGCGGCGCTGCAGTTCGTGAATGTCGATCGGGGCGAGTAATGCTTCCTTGGCCAGCAGCATGGCCTTTTCCGCGGTCCCGCCAATGCCGATGCCAAGGATGCCGGGCGGGCACCAGCCGGCGCCCATGGTCGGGAGTTGCTCCAGCACCCAGTCGGTGATGTTGTCGCTGGGGTTCAGGATGGCGAAGCGGGACTTGTTTTCCGAGCCGCCGCCCTTGGCCGCCACGGTCACCTCGAGCCGGTCCCCGGGGACGACATCCTTGTGAATGACGGCGGGGGTGTTGTCCCCGGTGTTGCGCCGCTCACCTGCCGGATCGGCGACCACCGAGCCGCGCAGTGGGTTGGTGGTGTCGGTATACGCGGCACTTACTGCCGCATTCACCATGTCATCGATGCCGGTGTCCGTCTCCCAGCGGAGATCCATGCCGATGGTCAGGAACACGTTGACGATGCCGGTGTCCTGGCAGATGGGGCGTTTTCCCTCGGCACACATCCGCGAGTTGATCAGGATCTGCGCCATGGCATCGCGCGCCGCCGGGGACTGCTCATGCTCCCAGGCCGCAGTCATGGCACGGATGAAATCCGGCGGATGATAATAGGAGATGTACTGCAGCGCAGCGCGGATGCTGTCGATGAAATCCTGCTTTTTTATGATGTTTTCCATACAAATACGCCCGTTGAAAATGAAATCTATCGCCGTCTTACTGCAATTTTAGCCTGATTCACGGCAGGCATGCACCGGGCGCATTCATCGTGGGTGGTAAAATATGGTATGATTTGCAGGATCTGTATCCTAAAGGGTCGTATCCAGGAGCCGGTAATGCGTTTGGTTTTCTTGTTGGTCGGATTGTTTTCCTGTGCCGCGGTTGGCGCAGATGAAGTCGATTTCACCTTGCCCGATATCAACGGTAACAAGGTATCCCTGTCAGATTATCGCGGCAAGTGGGTCATCGTTAACTACTGGGCCACCTGGTGTCCACCGTGCCTTGATGAAATCCCTGACCTGGTTGAATTTCACGAGAAGCACAAGGACACGGATGCCGTGGTCCTGGGCGTGAGTTTCGAAGAAGTCAACGAGGACTTCCTGGTGGATTTCGTTGACAGTCATTTCATGTCCTATCCGGTGCTGCGTATGGCGCCGGTGCCGAGGACGGAACTGGGTCCGGTCATGGGCCTGCCGACCACCTACATCATCTCCCCCACCGGTGAACGTGTTGCGCGCCAGGAAGGACCGATTACCAGCGTAGCACTCGAGGCGTTCCTGGAACGCAAGCGCACGCAACTGGGCACTGCACAGGCAGCGCCCGTCCCGGTCCCCGTTCCAATCGAACTCGCTGCCACGACCCGCTAGCAAACTCCTCCCTGGATGTCCTGCAGGCGCTGCTATGTTTCCGGCCGGGTACAGGGTGTGTTTTTCAGGGCCTCCACACGTGAGCAGGCACGGCAACTGGGCGTAAGTGGCTATGCCCGCAACCTGCCCGATGGCCGCGTCGAGGTACTGGCCTGCGGAGCCGATGTGGCCGTGCAGCAGTTGTGTGACTGGCTGGCACAGGGTCCTCCGGCCGCGCAGGTGCGTGAGGTCAGCTGCCGTCCGGATGATGAAACCCCGCCGGCTACCTTCCTGCCTTACTGACCGGATTGTTGCCTGACGGCTGCTGCTTCCTGCAGGGTGTCAGGGACCAGCACGGTATCCACTGGCGGTTTGCTGGTATCCGCTTCCGGGTAATCCAGCGTGTAATGCAGACCGCGACTTTCCTTGCGTTGCTGGGCCGAGCGGATAATCAGCTCGGCAACCTGCGCCAGGTTGCGCAGTTCCAGCAGGTCTCCGGAGATGGTGAAGTTGCTGTAATACTCCTGGATTTCCTGTAGCAGCAGTTGCACGCGCCGGGCGGCGCGTTGCAGCCGTTTGCTGGTGCGCACAATGCCGACGTAGTTCCACATGCAACGCCGCAGTTCGTCCCAGTTGTGGCTGACCACGACTTCCTCGTCGGAATCGCGCACCCGGGATTCATCCCATGCCGCTAACGGGGGCGGTGCCGGCACCGCATCCAGTTGCGCAATGATGTCCTGGCTCGCGGCGTGGGCAAACACCACGCATTCCAGCAGCGAGTTGCTGGCCATGCGGTTGGCGCCGTGCATCCCGGTACAGGCGACCTCGCCAATGGCATACAGACCGGGGATATCGGTGCGCGCC
Source organism: Gammaproteobacteria bacterium (assembly GCA_030599705.1). Classification (GTDB taxonomy): domain Bacteria; phylum Pseudomonadota; class Gammaproteobacteria; order UBA9214; family UBA9214; genus SZUA-186. The sequence goes on along the minus strand of JAUVNM010000018.1, from coordinate 5,441 downwards.
CGCAGGTCGGTCATCACGCCGCCGCAGGTATAGTGCGCGGCCGGGACCACGGGTATCGGCTCCATGGTCATGTCGTAACCCAGTTCCCGGCAGCGGGCATGGATGGTCGGGAAATGTTCCCTGATAAACGGCGCCGGCCGGTGACTGATATCCAGCAGGACGTATTCCAGACCCAGGCGTTTCATCTCGTGGTCGATGGCGCGGGCCACGATGTCCCGTGGCGCCAGGTCACCACGCGGATCGAAGCGCCGCATGAACGGTTCGCCGTCGGGCAGCAGCAGCCGGCCGCCTTCGCCCCGGACCGCCTCCGATACCAGGAAGGACTTGGCCTTCGGGTGGTACAGGCAGGTCGGGTGAAACTGATTGAATTCCATGTTCGCGACCCGGCAGCCGGCACGCCAGGCCATGGCGATGCCGTCACCGCTGGAGGTGTCCGGGTTGCTGGTATACAGGTACACCTTGCTGGCCCCGCCGGTTGCCAGCACCACGAAGCGTGCCGGAAAAACCTCGACGTGTTTCTGATTGCGATCGAGTACATAGGCACCCAGGCAGCGGTTGATGTCCAGTCCTGTCCTGGTGCCGGTAATCAGGTCGACGGCGATATGCTGCTCGAACAGGGAGATATTGCTACGCTGCCGTGCCCGGCTTGCCAGGGTATCCTCGATGGCCTTGCCGGTGGCGTCCGCTGAGTGCAATACGCGGCGGATCGAGTGGCCGCCTTCACGGGTGAGGTGATATTCCTGTGTCTGGTCCGCTTCCGTGTGCCGGGTGAACGGGACTCCGAGATCCACCAGCTGGTTGATGGCAGCGGGCGCGGACTCGATGGCGTAGCGGACGGCGTCCGGGTTGTTCAACCCGGCACCGGCATCCAGCGTATCCTCGATATGCGCGGCAAATGAATCCTCCGGGTGGGTGACGGACGAGATGCCGCCCTGTGCATACAGGGTGCAACCCTCCTGCAGGCGGCTCTTGGCAATGACAGCCACCTGCAGCTGTGGTGGCAGCTCGAGTGCGAGGCTCAGGCCGGCGGCACCGCTGCCAATGATCAGTACATCGAATGCCTGTGCTGGTGCCATCGCTTGAGCCTGTCGGTCTTAATGGTTACTGTTGCCCCGGGCGCCGGGTGCCGGCGCCCGGGGTGTTTGCCGGGACTTACTGATAAATATCATAATTATGATGATGTATGCGAACTATTTGTTACTGATGCTGTCACACCGGTCGGTACACCCCGATCCGGGGCGCCGGGGAACGGAGCCCCGATGAGTGAACGCAAGATTGATCAGGCGCTGGTTGAGCGGGTACAGGAAGGCGACAAGGCGGCTTTTGACATCCTGGTCCTTAAATACCAGAACCGGATCATCAAGCTGGTAAACCGTTATGTCCACGACCCGGATGAGGCCATGGATGTCGCCCAGGAGGCCTTTATCAAGGCCTACCGCGCCGTGGGCAGATTCCGCGGCGACAGTGCGTTTTATACCTGGCTGTACCGGATCGCGATCAATACGGCCAAGAATTACCTGGTGGCCACGCGCCGGCGCCCGCCAGGCAGTGACATCGATGCAAGCGAGGCGGAACAATATGACGGTGCCGCCGGTCTGAAGGAGTATGACACGCCGGAGCACCTGCTTCTCAGGGACGAGATCCAGGCAACCATTGCCGCTGCCATCGATGATCTGCCGGATGATCTGCGTACAGCGATTACGTTACGGGAACTGGAAGGGATGAGTTATGAGGAGATCGCGCTGGCCATGGACTGTCCCATCGGCACGGTGCGTTCGCGGATATTCAGGGCCAGGGATGCAATAGACACCAAATTGCAACCCTTGGTTACATAGTTCAACCGGGTTCATTGTTATGAAAGACAAATTACATGAACAACTGTCGGCACTGGTCGATGATGAATTGACGGGGCCGGAGCAGGCGCTGCTGACAAAGCGGATCGGCAGTGATGCAGACCTGCACCAGCGCCTGTCGCGCTACCAGCTCATCAGCGACACCTTGCGGAACCAGTTGCCGGAGCGGATCGACCCGGCATTTTCTGCACGGGTACAGGCGGCTGTCATGGATGAGTCCGCGCAGACGACTGCCATACCGGCAAGCCACCGGCTGGCCGCGTTGCTGAAGCCGGTGGCCGGGCTCGCGGTGGCGGCTTCCGTCGCCGTGGTCGCGGTACTGTCCCTGCAAGCTGTTCGCGAGGACGCTGTCCCGCTGCCGGCCGTGGCAAGCGCGCCATCCAGTTCCGACTACATCCGGGCCGCTACCACGCTGGAGCCGATAATCCGTCCCCGCACGGACAAGAACCTCGATATCTATCTGGTCAATCACAATGAATACGCCATCAACCGCGGCATGCAGGGCATGCTGCCCTATGTACGTATCGTCAGCCATGAAATGAACCGTGACAGCAAGGAATAACGCGGTGCGCTGGCTGCCTGTTTTGCTCCTGACAGCGGCGTGCCCTGTGATTGCACAGGAGACGGCAAGACAGTGGCTGGGTGACATGTCCAGCGCCGTGCAGGGCCTTGACTATGACGGGACCTTTGTTTACCTGCACGACGACAAGCTGGAAACCATGCGCATCATTCACCAGTTGGGAGACGCGGGTGAGCGCGAACGCCTGGTATCATTAACAGGCAGTGCCCGCGAGGTGCTGCGCAACAACGAATCCGTGACCTGTATCATGCCGGACAGCAAGACGGTCATGGTGGGGCAGAGCCGGCCACGAAAACCTTTTCCGATGGTGCCCCGTGACCTGGATTCCCTGGAAAAATACTATCGAATCGAAACTGCCGGTGATGACCGGATCGCCGGTTATCTTACCCGGGTTATAGCCATCATCCCGAAAGATGCCTATCGCTACGGCTACCGTTTCTGGATCGACAAGGACAGCAAGATGATCCTGCGCTCGGATCTCACGGGTAACGACAACCGGCCGATCGAACAGGTCATGTTTACCTCGCTGGGCATCGGTGGTCCGATACCTGATTCGGAGTTGCAGCCCTCGCTGACCGGAGACGGCTATACCTGGTATCACCAGGACGACGGCAAGGCTACGCCGGAGCATGCCGGTGCAAGCCCCCGCTGGATCGTGCGCCGCCTGCCGGCGGGTTTCGGCTTGACGAATTACCAGCTGAAACGCATGCGGCCGGATAGCGATGCGACCGAGCATATGGTCTACAGCGACGGGCTCGCGACGGTGTCGGTCTACGTGGAAACCGGGGCCGCCGGAGCAGATCCCTTTACCGGCTTGTCCGGCATGGGTGCAATGAATGCCTGGGGCACCGTGGTCGACGGCCGCCAGGTGACCGTGGTCGGGGAAGTGCCTGCGATTACCGTGGAAATGATGGCCGAGTCGGTAACGGCACGCGCGGGTGCGCTGGATGATTGAGGAAACCGGGCGGGTAGTCGAGGTGCGCGACCAGTATGCCTGGATAGCAACCGAGCCACAGACAAGTTGCAACCGTTGTTCCGTCCGCAGCGGCTGTGGCACCCGGGTGCTGGCGAAGGTACTGGGCCGGCGCAATGCGCCGCTGCGCGTGATCAACAATATCGGGGTCGCGGCCGGTGATCGTGTCGTGATCGGGATTTCGGAGTCCGGGCTGGTGCGCGGGTCGCTGGCGGTCTATTGCGTGCCACTGGCAGGCCTGTTTGCCGGTGCCATGGCCGGCTATTACCTGTTTGCCGGGAGCGCTGCGGCGGCTGCCGATCTGGCCAGTATCCCGGGTGCGGCGGCCGGGTTTGCAGCAGGTCTCGCCTGGTTGCGGTCCTTTGGCAGAAAATCGGAGCGGGATGTACGCTACCAGCCCGTTTTACTGCGCCAGTTGCTGGCAACTGGCGCGTAGCCCGGCGGTTGCCGGATGAATGTATTTTATTTGAAAAATAATCTGGAGAGAAACGTATGACTATTACCCGCATAAATTCTGGGTATGCCTGGTTGACAGGCCTGTTACTAATGTTCGCTGTCCACAGCGTCCAGGCGCGGCACCTTCCGGGGTTTACCGAACTGGTCAAGAAGGCCGGCCCGGCCGTGGTCAATATCAGTACCACGCAAAAGGTGCAGTCCGGGGTCCAGGGGCTGCCGGAGGGTTTCGAGATACCGGACCTGCCGGAAGGCAGCCCGTTCGGCGAGCTGTTCAAGTATTTCTTTGACCAGGAAGAGGGCTCTCCCGGCTATCACGATGCCAAGTCGCTGGGATCCGGTTTTATCATCTCGGCAGACGGCTACGTGCTCACAAACTACCACGTGGTCAAGGATGCGGACGAAATTATCGTGCGGCTGAATGATCGCCGCGAGTTGCGCGGCGAGGTCATCGGAACAGACAAGCGCAGTGACGTGGCACTGCTGAAGATCGATGCCACCGATCTGCCGGTTGCGAAAATCGGCAAATCGGATTCACTGGAAGTCGGTGAGTGGGTACTGGCGATCGGTTCACCTTTCGGTTTCGATTATTCAGCCACTGCCGGCATTGTGAGCGCCAAGGGGCGCAGTCTGCCGCGGGAAAACTATGTTCCCTTCATCCAGACAGATGTAGCGATCAATCCGGGCAACTCGGGTGGTCCGCTGTTTAACCAGGAAGGGGAGGTCGTCGGGATGAATTCACAGATCTACAGCCGTACCGGTGGGTACATGGGACTGTCGTTCGCCATACCAATCGAGGTGGCCATGGATGTGGCTGACCAGCTCAAGGCCACCGGCCGGGTCAGTCGCGGCTGGCTCGGGGTGCTGATCCAGGACATCACCCTGGACCTCGCCGAGTCGTTCGGCATGAAGCAACCGCGCGGTGCGCTGGTTGCCAGGGTCCTGCCGGACAGCCCGGCAAAAGCGGCGGGCATCGAGGTGGGTGATGTGATCGTCATGTTCGACGGCAAGAAAATCAGGGACTCTGCCAGCCTGCCACCCATCGTTGGCAGCACCAAGGTCGGTGTTTATGTGCCGGTTGACGTAATTCGTGATCGCAAGACGAAGGTTTTGAAGGTGAAGCTTGGCGAGTTGCCCGAGGATGCGGGTGTTGCCAGTGCAGACAAGCCGGCAGTTGATAAAACCAACCGGCTGGGTCTGAGTGTGGCAGACATGACGGATGAGCAGCATGCAGAACACGAGGTTGATGCGGGCGTCGTGGTAATCCGCCTGGTGGATGGCGCGGCTTCCCGTGCCGGCGTGCGCAAGGGCGATATCATCCTGAGTATTGACAACAAGCCCGTAAAGAATGTCGGGGCATTCCAGAAGCTGGTCAGGGGATTGCCCGCTAACAAGTCGGTGGCCATACTGGTCCAGCGTAACGGCAGTCCTACCTTCCTGGCGATCAAGGTGCCGGCCGCCGATGAAGGCTGACACCCGGCATGCCGGGTAGCCTGGCTGGCCACATATGCCAGCCCGGGTTTCCGTCTACATCCGTCACGGCTGTCACCTGTGTACCGACATGGTGCAGGAACTGGAGCGG
>JAUVNM010000175.1 GCA_030599705.1 Gammaproteobacteria bacterium | reverse complement strand
GCCATGCCTTCATTGAACTCCCGCAGGGCATTTTCCACGATTTCTGCTATCTGCCTGGGGCTGTTATTGTTCTCCATACTGACTCCCGCAGTCTTTACTGCTGATTGTTATGTTATGTCAATCTGTGCGTTGTCCTGAATAATCTGGTGGCCAGGACCTTGTTAAGGTTCCTGAATACTTTTGTGGCGATGTACGGATAACGCTTGCTGAGCCGGTCCAGGTTTTCCTGTGTCAGGCAGAGCAGCCGGCTGTCTTCCAGTGTATCAACGTTTGCCGTGCGATTCTCGCAGAACAGGCCGGCCTCGCCGACCACATCACCGCGAGTATGGGTCGCGAGTTCCACCGGCCCATTTTCACCCTCAATCGAGGTTTTGAGTTTCCCGTCGATGACAACGTACATTTCCGCACCTTTATCACCGTCTTTGATGATACGCCGTCCGGCAGGTACCCGTACCACCCGGGACATGATGGCAACGATCCGGGCCTGTGATTTGCGCAGTCCTTTCAGCAGGGGGATGGACTCTTGCGGGTTTTCGCCAAGGTCCAGGGTGAGCACATCCCACAGGGTGGTAATCTTGACGCTGGAGCACAGGGCGGGCGTCAGGATAAAGTCGCTCAGCCAGGCAACCGCCAGTGCGTAGGACGCCATGATGCCTACCTGTACCTGCATACTCAGTTCGCTCGTCATCAGTACCAGGAAGCCCAGGCACAGGCCGACCGTGGTATACGTGACCGGCCGGCCCACGGCCTTGAGTGCGGCAATGGTGGCCTTTTTGTCATCTGCAAACCGTCTTATCTCGCGGTTGAAGCGTGAGAAGTAGTGAATGGTGTCGTCGATGGCAATGCCCAGTACCATGGGTGCAATCAGACTGGTGCTCGGGTTCAGGCTGATTCCGAAGAAGCCCAGTGATCCGAAATAGACGGCTACCGGCATGATGTTCGGAATCAGGGCGACGAAACCGATACGCACCGACATGAACATCAGGGCCAGGATTCCATACACAATAATCAGTGCCAGCACGACGCTTTTTGCCTGGCCTGATACGATATCCGAGAGGGTCGCGTTTATCAGTACCGGGTTTCCGGTTACTGTCGCTGTTATATGTTCGGGAAACTGTGCAAGCCTTACATTGATTTTCTCAACCAGTTCCTGCATGGCTTCCGAGGTGATGGCAGTCGATCGCAGGACGACGTTGGTGGTCTGGAACCGGCCATCGACGATCCTGTCCAGTTCGTCACTGGAGCTGAGAAACAGGAGCTGGGTGACCAGTTGCCGGGACTCCGGGATTACGTTAAAAGCCGGGTCGTTGTCATGGAAGGCCTGGTTTACCAGTTTCAGGTAATCCGCAATCGAGGTGGTTCCGCCGATTTCGGGCTGTGCCACCAGCCACTCCTGCAGCTTTTCGATGGACCCGAGGTTGACGGGTTCCTTGAAAACTTCGGGACGGGCACCCTCGAGGACAATATACAGCGGATTCGCACCCCCCAGTTTGTCGTTAACGACATCAAAGGCGGCACGCACCTCCGAGCCTTTGGGAAAACTGGACATAAAATCCGTGCTGACCTGTATTTTTGACATGCCGGCCAGTGCCAGCACGAACAGGATTCCCGACACGGTAAAAATCTTTGTGCGCTGCTGCACGTCAAACAGGGCAATCCGGTCAACGAACCGGTCAAATGTGCGCGTGACGGTGCGTTTCCTGCCGGGCGGGGCAAGTAATCCGCGGTCCAGAAATTTCAGCAGGGCCGGTGTGAATGTTACAGAAAGGAACGTGATCTGGACGACACCAATGGCCGACAGGATGCCGAACTCCCTGACTGCCGGGATCGGGTTGATCATTAAGGCGATAAATCCGGCTATGGTCGTGACACCGGTCAGCACCACCGGCAACAGCACATGCCGCAGCGTTTTTCTGACCGACAAGACCCGGTCTGATGTGTCGAGTCTCTGCTGGTGGTACTCGGATACGACGTGCACGGAATAGGAGAGTCCGAGAATCATCAACAACGGCGGCACCAGGACGGAGATCATACTGAGCGAGTAGCCGAGTGCCGTGATGATTCCCAGCGTCAGGATGACGCCGGCCCCGACGGTAAGCAGTGGCGCCAGTACTCCCAGCAGGGTGCGGAATGAAACTGCCAGGACAATCGCCAGGATGACGGCGATCAGCGGGGGTATCCAGATGAGATCATGAATCAGTATTCCGATGATGGCCACCTTGAAGTGTGGCGACCCGGTAAACCATGCCCGGTTGTTGCCTTTTTCCTCGTTGACGATGTCAACGATCCGGTCGTGTATGCCCCGCTTGATAAACTCGCGATCTGATATGTCGTTGAAATATACAATGATCGCGGTTGCATCACCCTCCATTGAAACCAGGCTGCCCGCATAGATCGGGTTGGCAAGTACCCGCTGCCGGGTTTCACTGGCCTGTTCCGGGTTGTCCGTAATCGTGTCGATAAACGGCGCGATATCGATATCATCGCCAGTGCTGCGGATGTCCAGCGCATTCGTCAGGGAAATTACATGGTGTACGAACTCGACATCTTCTATGCGCTGCGTGATGCGATTGATGCGTCGGAAGGTGTCAAGGGTAAACACGTCATCCGCTGTCAGCGTAATGACCAGGGTTTCGTCACTGCCGAAAATGCTCCGCGCCCTGTCGTAGAATTGCTTGGCGGTATTGTCTTCAGACAGCAGGCGGTTGGCTGACGGGTCTATCTCCAGGCGCAATTGCCCGGTATTCACGTCGACAATTGCCGAAATTGCCATGGCCACCAGTACCGCGACCAGTAGCAGGATCAGCCCGGTTGAACGCGATACCAGGTCCGAGAATTTGTCCAGGAACCGCATGATCAGTCTGAGACGGGCGGTATCTCGGCCTGTTTCAGTTTTGTCTCGTCAAACAGGTCGTCAGGAAGATCGGCGTTGAGTGTCAGGTTGGTTATCTTCAGGCGGGTTTCGGTTTTGTCACGAAAATCTTTCATGAGCAGTTCATCGGGATACCAGATACCTTCCAGGTTTTGCAAATGCTCCGGGTCAACGGTCATTTGCTTGCGCAGCACATCGCGGCTCTCGTAGAAGTCTGTCTTGAGCGCGATACAGGATTCCTTGTCAATGTAACTGGTAATTCGCGTATAGCCGGAATGCTTGTCCGGCTGGCTTTCCAGGACATGGACCGGTCTGCCATTCAGTACTTCATCCGGTAACTGCCTTGCTCGCAGGTCGCTCAGAACACCATGCAGACGCTCGAAATCCTCGTAGGAGAAATCAGTGCCCATGATGGAGCCCGAGATCTTTTTCGAGGTGATACGCCGCACCTTGAGCAGGCTCGGCATATAGATATACATATCGTTCGCGGGTTGTTTCTGCACAATCAGGAAGCGTGCCGAGCGAATATCAACCGGTTCACGAAAATACATCATTAATCGTGAATTCTCGTCATCGATTCGCTTCAGGAAGACATCGGCCTGGAGAACCGATTCATAGTGACTGCGGTCACGTGCACGCAGTTCTATCGACTGGATCGAGGTCGTCTTCGGCAGATTTTCCTTCATGCAGGCCTCGATGGCAGCGGGGATCTCCGCGGCGACAGCGACCAGGGAATGGGTCAGCAGCAGGGGTAGCAGCAACAATCTCATATGGCATCAAAGCTCATTCTATAAATGATTGAGTTAGAAAAGACGCATTTCTTCTGTTAGCAGAACTGTAGGGTCGAATTTATTCGACCATCGGTGTTTCATCGCGATATGTTATCCAGGTGCAGTCATGATTGGCCGAATGAATTCGGCCCTACGACGGTAATCTACCCACTCAATCAGGGGAAGCGTCAATATATGTTCCATGTTAGTGATTCTACTAGGTATGTCAATGAGTTGGAGTGGCATTCCGGGCAGCGTTTCAGCCCGCGGCGCTACCGGCAGGATCGCGTATCCCCGCCCCCTCGTTCGGGGTGAATTGACCCTGCCGGAGCTGCCTGATCAGTTCCGACATTTTTCTGAAATGGCTGCCTTTCCAGTAGAGCTGACTGCATTCGTGGCAGATCCGGAATTCCGTGTAATAACGCCGGGTCCGCGGTTCAAGCCGGTGCGCGATCATGGCCTTGCTGACCTTGCCGAGTTCTCCGTTGCAGCGGACACAGCGAGTCCATGGCCGGATGTCCCGGTGCATGTCGAAGCGCTGCAGTACTTCACCTGTCTGGTACAAGGGTTCGGTCGCGCGCACGAAATAACCGTGGGTAATAATGCTGCGATGCAGCAACATCCTGTCACGTGTCAACAGCGTCCGCTGCTGATCGTGTGACAGCCGGGCCAGTTCTGCGTCATGGAAATTGTTGCGGTACAGGGTGTCAAAACCAAGCAGGCGCAGGTAGCGCGCCAGCCGCCCAAGGTGGGTATCGAGTACAAAGCGGTTTTTGCGCAGCGGCTCGGGGCGCAGTTTCAGCAAGGGCCGGATGTCCAGACTTTCGAATACCGGGTAGACACTGATTACGTCGCCGTCCATGACGATGTGCGAGAAGTCGACACTCTCGCCGTTTACCAGGATCAGCTCGACTTCCGTATGCGGCACACCCAGGGATTCAATCATGTCCTTGATGGAAGCGCGGCGGCGGAAGGTATGTTCGAATCCGGTTTTTCTGCGTGCTGCGGGCAGGAAATCATTGAGTTCCTCGTAGAAACGCATGCGGGCGCTGGCCGCGGCCGGCCCTGCTGGAGCTGCTGATGTGGGGCTGGATGACATGT
>JAUVNM010000038.1 GCA_030599705.1 Gammaproteobacteria bacterium | reverse complement strand
CTTGTAGGGCCGAATTTATTCGGCCTGGTACAAACCGGGCCACTCCCGCAGGTCCCACCGGTAGTGTCAGCCACCCAACAAGGGTATGATGCGCGCTTTAAATAATGACCGGCTACACGTGATTCCATGCCTGATAGCAACGCCATCCGCGTACTGATTAAAGACCTCGACGGGCGCTCGGCCGCCCTCAGGGGGTATCTTTGACCTCGAGAACAAGAGCGAACGGCTGACCGAAGTCGTTCGGGAGCTGGAAGACCCCGAAATCTGGAACAACCCGGAACGTGCCCAGGAACTGGGCCGCGAACGGGCGCGGCTGGAAGAGGTCGTGCTAACGCTGAACCGGATGGGGCAGGCACTCGCGGATGCCGAGGAGCTGCTGGAAGTGGCGGCGGCAGAGGAAGATACCGATACGCAGGAGGTGATTGAGGGCGACGTCCGGGGGCTGGAGGCCGATATTGCCAAACTGGAATTCCAGCGCATGTTTTCCGGCGAAATGGACGAGGCGCACGCATTTCTCGATATCCAGTCCGGCTCCGGGGGTACCGAGGCGCAGGACTGGGCCGAGATGCTGCTGCGTATGTACCTGCGCTGGGGTGAACGTCACGGATTCAAGGTGGAACTGATCGAGGTGTCGCCCGGTGAAGTTGCCGGCATCAAGAGTGCGACCATCCGCTTTGACGGCGCCTATGCCTTTGGCTGGTTGCGTACCGAGACCGGGGTGCACCGGCTGGTCAGGAAATCCCCGTTTGATTCCGGTAATCGCCGGCATACCTCGTTTGCGGCCGTATTTGCGTCACCGGAGATCGCCGACGATATCGATATCGAAATCAACCCGGCGGACCTGCGCATCGACGTGTACCGCGCCAGCGGCGCCGGCGGACAGCACGTCAACCGGACGGAATCCGCGGTGCGCATCACCCACGAGCCGACCGGGGTCGTGGTGCAGTGCCAGAATGACCGTTCCCAGCACAAGAACAAGGCCACGGCCATGAAGCAGCTCAAATCCAAGCTGTACGAACTCGAGATCCAGAAGCGCAGTGCCGACCAGCAGGCACTGGAAGAGACCAAGTCGGACATCGGCTGGGGCAGCCAGATCCGCTCCTACGTGCTCGACCAGTCGCGCATCAAGGACCTGCGCACCGGCGTCGAGACGGGCAACACCCAGGCGGTGCTCGATGGCGACCTGGACCCGTTTATCGAGGCCAGCTTGAAGAGCGGGTTGTAGGAGCGGGCTTGCCCGCGAATACAGATTCAAGGATATTTGTTCGCCAGCAAGCTGGCTCCTACTATAGGCCCGCAACCGATACGAAACGTGACCCTTGCAGATAAAATATGAGTGACCAGGAAGAACATGCACTGATTGCCCGGCGGCGCGAGAAGCTGAATGCCTTGCGTGAGGCCGGTCGGGCCTTTCCCAATGATTTTCGCCGTGATGCGATTGCCGGGGAACTGCATGCCGAGTATGGCGACAGGGACAACGAGGTACTCGAAGCCAGCCCGGTACGGGTCAAGGTGGCCGGCCGGTTAATGGCAAAGCGCGTCATGGGCAAGGCAAGTTTTGCCCAGTTGCAGGACATGTCCGGCCGCATCCAGTTGTTCCTGCAGCGCGACGGCCTGGAGGACGGGGTCTACCAGGCCTTCAAGGGCTGGGACATCGGCGACATCATTGGTGCCGAAGGCGTGATGTTCAAGACGAAGACCGGTGAATTGTCGGTGCGGGTCGAGACCATTCGAATTCTGACCAAGTCGTTGCGCCCGCTGCCGGAAAAATTTCACGGGCTCGCCGACCAGGAAACGCGCTACCGCCAGCGCTATGTCGATCTCATTATGAACGAGGTGTCGCGCAATACCTTCCGGATGCGCAGCCGCATCGTGCAGTTCATCCGCGAGTACCTGAATGACCGGGACTTCCTGGAAGTGGAAACGCCCATGATGCAGGCCATTCCGGGCGGGGCCGTGGCGCGGCCGTTTTCCACCTATCACAATGCCCTGGACATGGACCTGTTCCTGCGCATTGCACCGGAGCTCTATCTCAAGCGGCTGGTCGTGGGGGGCTACGAGAAAGTCTACGAGATCAACCGCAACTTCCGCAACGAGGGGTTGTCGACCCGGCATAACCCGGAGTTCACCATGCTGGAGTTCTACCAGGCCTACGTGGATTATCGTGACCTGATGGATCTGACCGAGGACCTGTTGCGCACTATGGCGGAGCAGTTGACGGGCAGCACCACGATTGAATGTCAGGGAGCATCGTATGACTTTGGCAAACCGTTCCGGCGCATGACGGTGCGTGAATCCATACTCGCCTTCAATCCCGGGCTCAGCGCGGCAGATATTGACGATCCCGGCAAGGCACGGGCTGTTGCCGGGCAGCTTGGTATTCCAGTGAAGGACAGCTACGGACTCGGCAAGGTGCAGATCGAGATATTCGAGAAGACCGTGGAAGGCCGGCTGGCTGACCCGACCTTTATCACGGCCTATCCGACCGAGGTCTCACCACTGGCGCGGCGCAACGATGACGATCCGTTTGTCACCGACCGCTTCGAATTCTTTGTCGGCGGGCGGGAACTGGCCAACGGCTTTTCCGAACTCAATGATGCCGAGGACCAGGCCGAGCGCTTTCGCCAGCAGGTGGCCGAGAAGGATGCCGGTGATCTGGAGGCCATGCACTACGATGCCGATTACATTCGTGCGCTCGAGCACGGCATGCCGCCGACCGCCGGCGAGGGCATTGGCATCGATCGCCTGGTGATGCTGTTCACCGATTCACCGTCCATCCGCGACGTGCTGCTGTTCCCGCACCTGCGGCCGGAGTCATGAGAACGGTCTGATTATTGTGGAAGTGCGGGTTAGCTCTGGCGGGTAACGTCGACGTATACCTTCAGGCGTTGACCAGGCTGCAGGTGCTTGCCTTTCGGCAGTTCATTCCAGCGCCGCAGTTCGTTGATGCTGACCCGGAATTTCCGTGAAATACGATAGAGTGAATCCCCGCTGCGTACCGTGTAGCTGACCGAGCGGGTTGTCTTGCCTGAGTGTGGCGCCGTTCCCTTGTTCCAGATCACGAGTTTCTGTCCTGGCCGGATCGTGCCGGAGTCGAGGCGGTTCCAGACCGTGAGCTGGCTTACTTTCACGTTATGCCGATTCGCGATTGACCACAGGCTGTCTCCGGCCCTGACCTTGTAGGTCAGCTTGCTGCCGGAGCTGCGCGGGGTGCGCGCGATGTTCGCGAGCGCGGCATAACGGTCCGGGTCCTGCGCGGCAACCGGCACCAGCAGGTGGCTGCCGGCGCGGATGTTATTGCTGTGCAGGACATTGCTGCTGCGCAGCACCGCGACGGTCGTGTCGTAGTGGCGGGCGATGTGGCTGAGGGTTTCACCCTTGCGTATCCGGTGACGTACCCACTTGACGCGCTCCGAATCCGGCAGTGCCGCCAGGTTCTGCGCGAACATATCCGACTTTTCAGCGGGGATGACCAGCCGGTGCGGGCCGTCCGGGTGGGTGGCCCAGCGGTTGTAACCGGGATTCAGCCGGTACATAGCATCGGTTTCCATGCCGGCCAGGTCGGCAGCAATGCCGATATCCAGCTGGTCCTGCGTGTCGACCACCGTAAAGCCAGGCTCGATATCGACCGGGGTCAGCTGTACGCCGTAAGTGTCCGGATGTTTGACTATGGCGCTGATCGCCAGCAGCTTGGGAACATAGGCCGCGGTTTCCTTCGGCAACTTGAGATGCCAGAAATCCACAGGCTTGCCGGCCTCGCGATTGCGCCGGACTGCATTGCGGACCTTGCCTTCTCCGGCATTGTAGGCGGCCAGTGCGAGCAGCCAGTCACCACCGAATTCCCGCTGTAGCCGATCGAGGTAATTCAGTGCGGCTTCCGTCGAAGCAACAATGTCACGGCGGCCGTCATACCACCAGTCCTGTTTCAGTCCATAGCGTTTGCCGGTAGCCGGGATGAATTGCCACAGGCCGGCGGCCCGGCCGTGGGAATAGGCGAACGGGTCATAACCGCTCTCGACAAACGGCAGCAATATCAGCTCGGTCGGGAAATCACGTTGCTGCACCTCGCCGAATATGAATGCGAGATAAGGTTCGCCACGGTCAAGGATGCGTTCAACCAGGCGGGCATTGTTGCGAAACTCCCGGATGCGCCGGGTCACGGCGGCATGCGGTTCATCCGGCAGGCGGAACCCGTTGCGCACCTGCTGCCAGAAATCGGTTTCAACCGGTACCGGTGTGGCAGGCCCGGTAGCCGTGCTGGCGGTTTCCGGGATGTAGGCGGTAACGGGATCGGTGTGCGCGGCTGCTGTGTCGACGGTGGGGTCTGGTGCGACCGCCGTGTCAATTCCGGGCGGCTGTGTTTGCAGCAGGGCGCAACTGGAAACCAGCAGCAGGAGTACATAAACAAACAGGTTTTTATGCGTTGTCATATAATAAGTATTTCGACTTCTGCATGGTCGGCCTTGAGGGCAAGAGTGTGAACCGGGTCACGATTGCGCTGGTTATTCCGGCTGTTTTTTGGCGCAACGGGGCGGGCGAGCCATGGGCCAAGCGAAGTATGCTGACAGGCCGTTCTGGAGAGGTCAATAGGCGAAAATATGGCGCTCTACAGCGGCACTTGTACGGCAGGTAGAGTATGATTTCAGAGTAATGAACACGGTGATTTCATTGCCCGGACGGGCCGCCTCGCTGCAGCAATGGTACCAGCGTCCCCTCGGCCGCCTGCTGGCCGATGCCGAGGTGGGAGCACTCGCGGAACAGTTGCCGCAGCTATTCGGGTATCACCTGGTAATGGTGGACCCGCCATGGGAATCTTGCTCGCTGGCCGACAGCCGCATACCCCACCACGTCATACAGCGCACTGGCAAGGTATCCGGCATGGAAACCGGGGTCATCGGGCAGACTGACCAGTGGCCGGTCATGACGGATACCGTGGATGCCATCATCCTGCCGCACACCCTGGAGATTACCTCCGATCCACACCAGGTGCTGCGCGAGGCCGATCGCAGTCTCATCCCGGACGGTCATCTCGTGATTATCGGGTTTAATCCCCGCAGCCTGTGGGGACTGCGTCGCTGGTTCTCGCGGCGATCTGCCGGCATGCCGTGGCAATCACGTTTCCTGAGTATGAACCGTCTGAAAGACTGGCTGAGCCTGCTGGGATTCGATACGTTGCAGTGCCGCTACCTGTTTCACCGGCCGCCACTGAAAAACCAGCGTATGCTGGAGCGCCTGCAGTTTCTCGAGCCGGGTAACGAGCAGGGCCGCATGCTGCTTGCCGGGGCCTATATCCTGGTTGCACAGAAACGCACCGTGATCATGACCCCGCTGAAGGCCGGACGCACCAATCGCGGGCGTCTGTTCCCTGTAGGTATTCCGAGTTCCAGCCAAAGAAATATTCGGCGTGTCAGCTGAAACCCTGATTTACACCGATGGTGCCTGTCGCGGCAATCCCGGACCGGGGGGCTGGGGCGCGATCCTGCGCTACAACGGTCATGAGAAGACCCTCTACGGCGCCGAACCGATGACGACGAACAACCGCATGGAGTTGATGGCAGCAATACAGGCGCTGGAAAGCCTGAAACGGCACTGTACGGTGCGCCTGACAACCGACTCCCAATACGTGCAGAAAGGCATCACGGAGTGGCTGGTCAACTGGAAGCGGCGAGGCTGGAAGACCGCTGCGAAGAAACCGGTCAAGAACACCGATCTGTGGAAACGCCTCGAAGCAGCCGTGGCTGAACATGATATTCACTGGGAGTGGGTGAAGGGTCATAGCGGGCATCCCGAGAATGAACTGGCGGACATGCTGGCCAACCAGGCAATTGACGAACTGTTGCAGCAGTAGCGTTCATCGGCCCGATCCGTATACAACCGGTTCATGCAGAGGCGCGGTACAGAGGGCACAGAGAAAACGTAGGACCGGCGCCACGCCGGGAATGGCAAGGAATTCCCCGCGAGGCGCGGGTCCTGCGCAGGACGTGGTAAATAGTTGACCTCTTCGCGTCTCTGCGGTGATATTTTTTGTACTGGAGCTTTTTTGATGAGACAAATCGTACTGGATACGGAAACCACGGGCCTCGAGGCTTCCGAAGGGCACCGGATTATCGAAATCGGCTGTGTTGAGGTGGTCAACCGGCGCATTACCGGCAATACCTGGCACCAGTATATCCAGCCGGACCGTGATATCGATGCCGGTGCCATCGAGGTGCATGGCATCACCAACGAGTCACTGGCCGACAAGCCGCGGTTTGCCGATATTGCCGGGGAATTCCTCGCCTTTATCGAGGGCGCCGAGCTGGTCATTCACAATGCCCCGTTCGATGTCGGTTTTCTCGATCACGAACTGAAGCGCATTGACAGGAAAATGCTGCCGGTCGCCAGGCGCTGCAGCGTGGTGGATACGCTGGTCATGGCGCGCCGGCAACATCCCGGGCAGCGCAACAGTCTGGATGCCTTGTGCAAGCGTTATGAAATCGACAACTCGCGACGCGAGTTGCACGGCGCCTTGCTTGATGCGGAAATCCTGGCCGATGTCTACCTGGCAATGACCGGGGGCCAGGCTGCCCTGTCGCTGGATAGCCAGGTTGACAGCACGGGCAGGCAGGTAGAGGACATCCGCCGGTTGCCGGCCGACCGGCCAGCGCTGCGCGTGATCACGGCGACGGCTGACGAACTGGCTGCCCACGATGCACGGCTGGATGCCATTGGCCGCAGCTGTGGAACAGCCACGGTGTGGCGGCAGCTGGAAGAAAAGGGATAGCGGCAGCAGGCCGCGTCAGCCGGCCACGACCGGAATATTGAAGGTATCCGCATTGATCCACATATGTACGGCAATGCTTGCGGCATAGCCGAGCAGGATGACCGGCGTCCATTTCAGATGCCCGAAAAAGGTGTATTGGCCACGGGCCTGGCCCATCAGCGCAACCCCTGCCGCGGAGCCGAGGGAGAGCATGCTGCCGCCAACACCGGCCGTCAGGGTAACCAGCAACCATTGGCCAAGGGCCATGTCCGGATTCATTGAGAGTACCGCGAACATGACCGGGATGTTGTCCACGATGGCAGAAAGTACGCCGACAGTAATATTGGCAAAGGTCGGACCCATGTCGATGTACATGGCCTCGGATACCAGCGCCAGGTAGCCGATAAAGCCCAGTCCGCCGACACACAGTACCACGCCATAGAAAAACAGCAGTGTGTCCCATTCGGCGCGTGCCAGGCGGTGATAGATATCGAATATCTGGCCCTCTTCGCCGACCGGTGTCACATCACCGATTGCGCCGACATAGTGCTCCTCCTTGTTGACCGGCCGGTGCGTTTTTTTCAGGTAGTAGCCAAAGAACTGCAGGTAGGCGAGCCCCGTCATCATGCCGAGGAAAGGGGGCAGGTGCAGGAAATTGTGGAAACTCACCGCGGTCGCGATGGTGCAGCCAAACAGGAGCATGATGCGCCTGGCGCCGCGGCGCATGACGACGCGTTCATCATCGGCGGCCGGTGTGCCTTTCGGGATGGCGAAATGCATGATGGTTGCCGGTACTACGAAATTGACCACCGACGGGACAAACAGGGCAAAGAATGCCGTGAACTCGACCAGCCCTTCCTGCCAGACCATCAGGGTGGTGATATCACCAAAGGGAGAAAATGCGCCGCCGGCATTGGCGGCGACCACGATGTTGATACAGCCCAGGGATACGAACTGCTTGCTGTCCTTGCCAACGGCAAGCAGGACTGCGCACATCACCAGGGCCGTGGTCAGGTTGTCCAGGATGGGAGACAGGAAAAACGCCAGCCCACCGGTCAGCCAGAACAGGCTGCGGTAGTTGAAGCCCCGGTTGACCAGCCAGGCACGCAGTGCCTCGAATACCTGGCGTTCATCCATGGCGTTGACATAGGTCATGGCCGCCAGCAGGAACAGAAATAATTCGGAAAATTCCAGCAGATTATGACGTACTGCCACCTCAACGCTATGGCCGTCACCATTACCTGCATAGACGAAGGCAATTATCCCCCAGATGATGCCCGCTGCCAGAATGACGGGCTTGGACTTGCGCAGGTGCGTAAATTCCTCTGACATTACCACCAGGTAGGCAATGACAAATATTGCGAGTGCCGCATAGCCGACAGTCGAAGTGGTCAGGTCGATGGAGGTGGTCACTGTCTCTGCCGCCTGCGCCAGGGCAGGGAAAAGCAGTCCGGAAATCAGGATAGCTACGGTCGTTATTGAGTAAACCAAGGCATATGACCCTTGTTTTTGTTCAGTTATACCGGTGGTATGAAACCAGTCACCCGGTGCCGCACATTTGCGCTGGGCCATTATACAGAAAGACACAGACAGGGGTGCCAGTCGTGAGCCGATCTGCCAACTTATCGGCGCCGGGTGGTGTTGCAACCGGGTCCTCTGCAGGCAGTCAATCTGAAGAGGTTACTCTTTGTACGAAGGTCTAATTAAGGCTAGAAATAACCCCGGGACTCGCTTAGTATTAGCTTGGTCAATAACAAGTTCTTGTTATCTATGGGGGGTAACGATGCAGGAAAAAAGAGTCCATCATAAAGACCGGCGTATAAATCCCAGTATGCCGAGAGTTCCTTTCAAAGACAGCAACGGGGATATCGTGGCACTCAACCGCCGCTATATTCCGGATCGGCGCATCAGTCATCTAAATATCAAATTCAGTTCGAAAACGCGCTGAATCATCACCAGCGTCTTTCCCTGGCTGTCGGGTCGCGGCCTGTACGCCTTGTAGTTCTTGAAGTGTAAGCATTCCTGCTTACCAACTAGTTACCCGGAATTCAGGCAACAGACCTCCCAGGTGGCGGTGGTCTGTCTCCTTGTTGCGCACGGTTTGTGGTCGCTGGTAATTTGAAATCATTCTCATTAGAATATTATGTAATATTAATTTACTGGTGCATCCATGAAAGTACTGCTTGGAATTGTTGCCGATCTGCTGGGATGGCTGGTTCTGGGTCTCGCCCTGATGCCCGCGATCCTGTGGCTGGTTCATGAGTACCTGCTGGCAGGGACGCCTGGTCTGCAAAAAACCGGATTATTTGTTTTTTATCTGGACTTCTACAGCGGGCTGGCCGGGATCAGCGGCTGGTTGTGGGTACTCGCGCCGTATCTGCTCTATCTGCTGGTTCGACCGCGCCCTGACACCAGCGAACCTCAGGACTGCACGCCGCTGGGCCTGGCGGCATCCAGGGGTGATATTGAAAGTATCAAGACGTTACTCGGCAAGGCGGTGGACCTTAACTGCCAGGACCGGGCCGGGCGCACGCCGCTGCACCTGGCTGCGCTCAATGAGCGGGTTGATGTGGTCAGCGCGCTGCTTGAAGCCGGGGCCGATGTGGATGCAACAGACGAGCAGTTCGGTTGCCGGCCATTACACCTTTCCGCAAGGCAGGGTCATGCCGGCGTGAGTGAATTGCTGGTCAGATACGGAGCAGACCTTGATGCCCGGTCGTTGCGGGGAGAAACTGCCTTGCATCTCGCGTCTATCAACGGGCAACCGGCGGTTGTCACCATACTGCTGAAGTATCTTGCGCAGGTGGATATCTGTGACAGTAACGGCACTACGCCATTACAGTATGCCGAGACAAACGGGAATGCGGAAATCGCGGATCTGATCCGGGAGCATATGTCAGATACCTGGGCCTACCTGCAACTGGAAAACAGTTGAACCCGGTACTGCGCGCCAGGGTCCTGCGATTATTGCCTGAAAATCCAGACGTCCTTCAACCCGAGTTTTTCCCTGACTGCTCCGGCGTAGTCACGGGCCGCATCTGGTGAGGCAAACCCTGTCAGGAG
>JAUVNM010000136.1 GCA_030599705.1 Gammaproteobacteria bacterium | reverse complement strand
CCGGCCACCCCTGGTTTCATCCACTGGCATGTGTGCCTTACCTGCTCGGTAAAGAACACGGTTATGTGTCATTCCTGAGCGCCCTCCACCTGCACGGCCTGGTGTCCCAGATCCCGAAAACCATGCAGATAGCTACGACCGGCCATGCACGCACGCTGGACTCACCTGTTGGTCAATATGAATTTCTGCAGATCAAACCGGAACTCATGAAACAAGGCACTCAATGGAGTGAAACGCGTCTGCCTTATCTCATTGCCACCACAGAGAAGGCTCTGATAGATACTCTGTATCTCTCAACACGCAAGAACCGGCGCTTCGCACGCTTACCCGAAGTGGAGATCAGGCAACCAGCCTTTCGCAAGCGTGAGTTTGAACGGCTGCTGAAGCAACTACCCATACTCCCTCGTATTTCGACTCTGATGCGGACTCGTTGGAAGGCACTTTAATCGCATCCTGTATTGCCGGTGACCATCTGGGCAACGCCGCTGGCGTGATACTTACCAAGCCCGCCTTACGCAGGCTTTCCCACGGCCTACTCGTGATACCAGGTCGGCCGGTAGGGTCCCGTGATGTCATAGAGCAGCACGCTGCCGTCCTCGCTGGAACTGGCAATGTAACGGCCATCCGGACTGAAGCGCACATCCCAGCCACACAGCGGCTGTGGCGAGAGGCGCCGCTCGAGTTGACCGGAAGCCACATCGGTGACCAGCACCATGGCATTGGTAATGCGGCCGATACTGACCAGCTGTTGCCCGTCCGGGCTGTAATCGAGCGAGGCGACGGCGCCGAAATGCCCCGAGTCACGCACCTGCAGTTCCCCGCTCACCGTCGACCACAGGAATACCCGGTACCAGCCGCCACCGGCCAGCTGGTGGCCATCGGGCGCAAACCGTAATTCGAATACCTTGCCGGGGGGTGTCTGCAGTTCGCGCAGCGGGGCCAGACGGGCATCGAACAGTTGCACGCGCCGGTCGTCTGTTGCGACGGCAATTAACTGCTGCTCCGGTTCTACAGCAATCGACACGACCTCGGCCGGCAATTCGGTCTCCGCCAGTAGCGCCATGTCCGGCCAGGAATAAATGCGCAGCTCGCCGGTCGCGTGTCCGACCACAATGCGCGCAGGCCATGGCAGCAACGCAATGGAGGTAATGTCCTCTGTATGGAATTCGGTCACCGGTTCTCCGGCCGCCGCATCCCATACACGCAGCGTCCCGCGGGTATCCGCACTGACAAGATGATCGTCGTCAAGCCAGGTCAGGCCGCTGACGGGTTTGTTGTGGCCATTCAAGACGGCCAGGTTTTCCCCGCCCGGAATCGCCCAGATCCTGATGTCGCCTTGCAGTCCACCACTGGCCAGCCGGTCACCCGCCGGGCTGAACGCAATGCGCAGGGCACCGAACGGGTGGACTTCCTCGAGACGCAGCTGCGGACCCTGTGAAACCCTGAACCCGGTACAGGCAGACACGGCCATGAGCAATACCAGGACCAGGTACGACAGCTTATGTGCGGGAACCATTATTCGTAAGCGTTACGTAGCCCGGGATCGGCACATCAATTTGAACCGGCGTGTGTTCCCCACGGGTCCGGTTTGCCTTTGAGTTTCCATGACAGCCAGTGACGTGCCACCGAAGTGTAGCGTACCGGTTTGAACAGCTGGCGTACCTTCCTGGCTGTTTTCAGTTTTTGTGCTGGCGACCAGAAGTCACGCTTGATCTGCCTGATGATCGCGGAGATCTCCTCGAGGCTGAGTGCGTCCGAATAGACCTTCCGGGTATCCGGATCGATATGGTAATCCGGCGTGGCCATCACCGTTTCCGTCAACGGCTCGGGACCGCGGCAGCGCAGGTGATTCACCATGATGGTATCCAGGCCGATACGGCGCGCGAACTCCGGGATCTCGAGCATCTGTGCGCGCGTCTCGCCCACGCTGCCGACGATAAAATTGCCGGTATACACCATCGGCAGTCCGCGAATGGCGTCGAAGGCATTCTCGATGGTATGCCGCCTGAAGCCCTTGTTGAGAAACTTCAGTGTGTGGTCGTGAATGGCCTCGATACCGAAGGTGATGTGACGGAAGCCGGCGCGGGCCATTTTTTCGGCGACCTGCGGGCGCAGGCCAAGATTGATCCGCGTTTCGATACCATAGGTCTTGTCGATGCCGCGCTCCAGCAGCAGGTCACACAGGCGATCGATGCGGTCGGAATCCTGGGCCACGTTGTCGTCCACGAAAATGACATAGTCGCTCTCGATCTCGGCCAGTTCATCGGCCACGGATTCCGGGGAGCGCATGGTGAAATTGATGGGCCGGCCGTCCTGGTCGCGGTTAAAGGTACAGAAGGAACACTTGAACGAGCAGCCGCGGGAACTCTGGATGGTATCGGAGGCGATCCCGAGATCGAGCCCGTCGCGGCGGATCATGCGGTAATGCACCCGGCGCAGCGAACGGTCCGGAAGCGGACGATCGGGGATCGCGCCGTAGGGCGGCAACGGGTTCTCCCGGTACGCGCCATCCCGGATAAAGGACACCCCCGGGATTCCGTCGGGCTCACCGGATTCCACGAAGGCGCGGAAACGCCCGTCATCGGGACCGGCAAACACCACGTCCACGCGTTCGGCACGCGCTGCACTGACCAGTGCCTCGCGGTGGGCTTCCGCGACCCGGCCACCGGCCACGACCCGGACACCGGGGAGCAGCATTTTCAGGCGCCGCACCAGGTCGAAGACTTCCCGGATCGGCTTGTCCCACAACATGCTGAGCGCGACCAGGTCGGTGTTGGGCGGGACCTGCTGCTCCCAGTCCCTGGCGAACCGCAGGTCAATCATGCAGCGGTCCTCGACACAGTCACGCACCCCGGCGGCCACCAGTTCCAGGCCGAGTGGCGGAAACATGCGATCGAACCGTGAACCCTCCCCGTCATCGGGATAAATAAAACAGATCGACCGGAAGGCGGTCTGCGTCACCGTGGCCGGGGGCTGCCAGTCGGCGGTAACCTGCAGTGGCTCTATCTGGGCATTCATGATTGAGATTAGGTAAGGAACCTCTGATGTGTCGTGTTCCGTCATTCCGGAATGACGGATAAATCAGGGATTGTTTAATAAGGTATCTGGCTTACAGAAACCGGTTATTATTCATCGGGTAAAGAGTCTACCTGAAGTCGGCCACCATCATGTGAACCGCCCGCCGGCGAGCATGCCAACAGGACTGGATGGGATGGCTGCGCCTCCCGGTAAATAAAGTGTAACATACTGATATATATGGTATTTCTACATACTTCACCGAATGCCTGATACCCCGGACGCCGAACCCGACTGGATGGCCCTGGACCGGGACCATGTCTGGCATCCCTACAGCGCCATGGGCACGGACGCGCCGCTGTACCCGGTGGTCGCCGCCAGCGGGGTACGCCTGCGGCTGGCCGACGGACGTGAACTTATCGATGGCATGGCCTCCTGGTGGTGCGCCATTCACGGCTACAACGTACCGGAGATCAACGCCGCGCTGATTGCACAACTCGACACCATGGCGCACGTCATGTTCGGCGGACTGACGCACCCGCCCGCCGCCCGGCTCGCCGCCCGGCTCGCCGAACTCACCCCCGCACCACTCGAGACCGTGTTCTTCTCGGACTCCGGCTCGGTGTCCGTGGAAGTTGCCCTGAAGATGGCAATCCAGTACTGGCATGCCCGAGGCAAACCGCGCAAGCAGCACTTTGCCACGCTTCGCAGCGGCTATCACGGCGACACCTTCGGCGCCATGTCGGTGTGCGACCCGGTGACCGGCATACACAGCCTGTTCAACGAGATCCTCGCCAAACAGTACTTTACCGATTCCCCGTCCAGCCGGTTCGGCGAACCCTGCAGCACGGCCGACGCCACGGCGCTCGAAACCCTGCTGGCCGAACAGCATGATCACCTTGCCGCACTGATACTCGAACCGGTCGTGCAGGGTGCCGGCGGCATGCGCTTCTATTCAGCCGACTACCTGGAACGGGCACGCGCCCTGTGCGATGAATACGGCGTGCTGTTGATCTGTGACGAGATCGCGACCGGCTTCGGACGTAGCGGCCGGCTGTTTGCCTGTGAACATGCCGGCATTGCGCCGGACATTATGTGCCTCGGCAAGGCGCTGACCGGCGGCTACCTCACGCTGGCCGCCACCCTGACCACGGCAGACATAGCGGCTGCCATCCGGGAAGGGTCTCCGGGGGTATTCATGCACGGTCCGACTTTCATGGGCAATCCACTGGCCTGTAGCGCCGCACTGGCCAGCCTGCAACTGCTGCTCGACTCGCCCTGGCAGCAACGGGTAGCGAACATCGAACGACAACTGGCCAGCGGGCTCGCACCCTGCCGTGAATTCAACAGCGTTGCCGAGGTACGGACCCTCGGCGCGATCGGTGTGGTGGAACTGCATGAGCCGGTGGACATGCAACGTCTGCCACAGCAGTTTGTAGACGCCGGTGTCTGGATCCGGCCGTTCGGCCGGCTGGTCTACCTGATGCCCCCGTACATCATCAGCACCGAAGACCTGGCGGTACTGACCACGACCGTGACCCGCATCATCAGCGAACTGTAATTTCTGCCGGAACAGGCCGCATCAGTAATGCCCGCTATTGCCGAATAGATGTTTCTGAACAATAATGATTTTCAGAATTGCAGAAGTGTACACAAGTCTGCTGCTATGACCTTGCAGGAAACGCATGCGCAATAAAACCAGAGAATCCAGCAAACAGGCGAACCTGTACGTCCTGATTTCCCTGTCCATGATGACCATCCTGCTCATCTGGAATGCAACCCTCCGGGTGGACAACTTCGCCAAACGCCAGACCGAACTGGCCGATCACTCCGTGCAGGCCGCAGCGGACGAGGTGGCGCTGTTAATCAACGGCTACAAGCGCTCGGTGCACATATTTGCCGATGACAACCAGGCGCATATCAGCCGTGTGGCCGAATGGCCGCAGGATGCCGGGTTATACGTGATCCTGGAAAAACGTATCACCACGTTTTTCCCCGAATACTTCGCCTTCACCATTGCCGATAATTCCGGTACTACCCTGCTGGAGGGATTCGAGGGCCTGGTCGGCCCGCGCTGCCAAAATGACATACACAAGTTTGCTGTCAGTAAGTCCCAGGCGGTTTACATGCACCACGGCCGTGCGGATGTACCACCACATTTCGATATCATGGCGCACTGGGGCGCTGACAAGCAGAGCGGAAATATAATCTTTATCAGTTACAAGACGGACACCCTGAAACGGACGCTGGCAAATATCGGCGTGGCCGGTCACCATATCTACCTGCTGCGCCGAGACGACCCGGGACTGATCGACCTGGCCATCACCGGCAACGACGAGTCTCTGCCGGTGAACAAGCGGCTTGATCCTGAGGAGATGCAGCGCATCAGCTATTCCGTGCCCGTTCCGGGGACCCTGTGGGATATTGCCATCCTGCCGGACAAGAGCCTGTATGCCGATGCCTACAGTTCGATCCTGGTGCAGTCGCTGATTGTCTTTATCGGTTTTCTCATTATCAGCATTATCATGCGCATGCTGCTGTTGAACGAATAACCCGGCCCGGAGCAGATCCATGATCCTGGTAAACCGCTGGCTTTTCATTGTCCCCGTACTGCTGGTTTCCGGCCT
>JAUVNM010000297.1 GCA_030599705.1 Gammaproteobacteria bacterium | reverse complement strand
GCGCAGGCTGTTCAGGCCAATGATCCACCGTTATATTGCCTTGTCTCTTGATTTGAAGCGCTATTTGCAGGAGCAGATCGGTGTTCCCGAAGATAAAATTTCCCATATCTGCAACGGTGTGGACACAGAAAAGTTCACACCCGCCAGTGCCCGGGCAAAGAGCGTGTTGCCCGGAGATTTTTCCGCGGCCGACAAGATCGTCGTCGGCACGGTAGGTCGCATGGAAGCGGTCAAGGACCAGCTCACGCTGGTGCATGCATTTGTACGCCTGGTGCAGGAACACCTCGGGGGCCGTGAGCGCCTGCGGCTGATCCTGATAGGTGATGGCGCGTTGCGGGAGCCCGCCCGATCCATACTCGAAGCGGCGGGTCTGGCACAAATAGCCTGGCTGCCGGGCGAGCGGGAGGACGTTCCCGATTTGCTGCGGGCTATGGACGTGTTTGTGCTGCCTTCCCTGGCAGAAGGGATTTCGAACACGATTCTGGAGGCAATGGCCAGCGGCTTGCCAGTCGTGGCAACCGATGTTGGCGGCAATCACGAGTTGGTCGACCAGGACATAACAGGCTTGCTGGTGCCCCGTGGTGATCCGGCTGCGCTGGCCGCTGCCATCCGGGTGTATGTTGATAACCCGGATTTACGCCGCCTGCATGGGGCCAATGCACGCAAGCGCAGCGAAGATGAGTTCAGCCTTGATACCATGGTACAACGCTATCAGGATATTTATGATGAGCTGCTGAATCGCGGTGTGGAATTAACCCCCGTGAGCAACAGCGTGCGCAAGTGAACAGTTCGCCACGTTATAAAAATAAAACATCAAACAGTTGCTTATAAACAAGATGCGTATTCTTCATATTCTGGACCATTCCATCCCCTTGCACAGTGGGTATACCTTCCGTACGCGCGCCATCATTGAGCAGCAGCGGGCCATGGGCTGGGAGACATTCCACGTGACGGGTCCAAAGCAGGGGGCGACAGAAACACAGGTTGAGGAGGTCGATGGCCTGGTGTTTTATCGCACGCCACCACTATCCGGGCTGCTGGCCAGCCTGCCAGTGATCAACCAGCTGGCCGTGATTTCCAGGCTGGAACGGACGTTGCGCCGGATCGTAGATGAAGTGCAGCCGGATATTCTGCATGCGCATTCTCCGGGGCTGAATGGCGTCGCTGCGTTGCGCGCCGGAGCCCGGTTCAAGTTGCCGGTGGTCTACGAAGTCAGGGCCTTCTGGGAGGATGCCGCAGTCGACCACGGAACCAGTAAGGAGTGGGGCGTGCGTTATCGGCTGACCCGGCGTCTGGAGACGTATGTATTGCAAAGGGCGGATGCCATAACAACCATCTGCGAGGGGTTGCGTAACGATATCATCGCTCGGGGTATAGCAGCGCATAAAGTTACTGTCATTCCCAATGCCGTGGATGCCCAGCGATTTTCCATGAACGGACAGGCAGATCCGGAGCTCCAGGCGCGCCTCGGAATCGCCGGTAAGACGGTACTTGGGTTCATCGGCTCCTTCTATGCCTATGAAGGATTGATCCTGTTACTGGAGGCAATGCCCGCGGTGCTGCAAGGAATTCCGGATGTGCGGGTATTACTGGTAGGCGGCGGTCCACAGGAGGGCCGCTTACGTGAGCGGGTCGATGAGCTGGGCCTGAATGAAGCCGTTATCTTTACCGGGCGCGTGCCGCACGATACGGTCCAGGCGTATTACAACCTGATTGATGTATTTATTTATCCCCGTCTGCCGATGCGGCTGACCGATCTGGTAACGCCGCTGAAACCACTGGAAGCGATGGCGCAAGGGCGTCTGGTGCTGGCGTCCGATGTCGGTGGGCACCGCGAGCTCATATG
Organism: Gammaproteobacteria bacterium; assembly: GCA_030599705.1. Lineage (GTDB taxonomy): Bacteria > Pseudomonadota > Gammaproteobacteria > UBA9214 > UBA9214 > SZUA-186. The sequence goes on along the minus strand of JAUVNM010000297.1, from coordinate 1,321 downwards.
TCCCGGCGTAAATGGTGAATTATTCCCTGCCGGAGATGTGACCGGTCTCAGCGCTGCCGTGCTGGATCTGTTACGCAACAGGGGGCGCTGGCAGTCCCTGCACGAGGCTGGCCGTCATTTTGTCGAGTCCGAGCGTACCTGGCCACGGAGTGTGGCGCGTTATGACAGCGTATACGCAACGGTGCTGGGTTAACTGTGCACGGTTTATCCATAGGCTTAATCGGTCCCTTGCCACCTCCATCCGGTGGTATGGCTAATCAGACGCGGCAACTGGCCGGATTGCTGCGGTCCGCCGGCGCAGAGGTCAGCCTGGTACAGGTCAATGCCCCTTATCGACCCGCGTGGGCGGGCCGCTTGCGCGGTATCCGTGCGCTGTTTCGCATGTTGCCCTATTTATGGCAGTTGTGGAGCACCGCCGGCAAGGTCAGGCTTTTCCATATTATGGCCAATTCCGGCTGGTCCTGGCATCTGTTCGCGGCTCCGGCGATCTGGATCGGCTGGTTGCGAGGGGTGCGCGTTATCGTAAATTACCGGGGCGGGGAGGCTGAGGAATTTTTCAGCCGTTCATTCCGTTGGGTGCGGCCAAGCCTGGAAAGGGTCACAACCGTTATCGTGCCGTCCGGATTTCTCGCCGAAGTTTTCAAGCGCCGGGGGTTTGCTACCCGGGTTGTGCCCAATATTGTGGATGTCCATCGCTTTACCGCCAGTGGGCGTCACCCTTACAGCAGAGGAAAAGCCGGCCCGCAACTGCTCGTGACACGCAATCTCGAGCCCATTTACGACATCGATACGGCCCTGCATGTGTTGCAGCAGGTGCGCAAGACTTTTCCGGAAGCAGGCATGACCATCTGCGGATCCGGTCCTGAGCGGGACCGGCTGGTGGCGCTGGCGCAGGCGTTGAACATCGAGTCGGCGGTTGTTTTTACCGGCCGGATAGAGAATGAACAGATGGCTGAGCTTTACCGGTCAGCCGATGTCATGCTGAATCCAAGTTTAGCCGACAATATGCCAATATCCGTATTGGAGGCGTTGGCGAGTGGTGTGCCGGTGGTCAGTACCCGGGTCGGTGGTGTGCCCCATCTGGTGCAGCATGGCAAGACCGCACTGCTGGTTCTGCCCGGCGATGTGGACGCTATGGCGCAAGCGGTCATCCGGGTGCTTGAAGACCCGGACCTGGCAGATCGCCTGGTGACGGCCGGACTCGGGGAGATTCAGCAGTATACCTGGCCCAGGGTACAGGAGAAGTTGCAATCGGTTTATACCGATGCCCTGACGGAGAACGGGAATACAGAGGTTGTGGGTAAATGATCAGGTCTTCAAT
>JAUVNM010000323.1 GCA_030599705.1 Gammaproteobacteria bacterium | reverse complement strand
TTACCTGAAAATGATCATCATGCCGTCGATCCGGGAGCTGGGCCTGTATCATGATGACATACCACTTTCCCGCGGATTACTGGACCCGCCGACCACCCTCTACGCGCTGACATTCCTGGCAACCCTGTTCACGGCAGCGTTGCTGTTACTGAAACGGCAGCCACTGATCAGCCTTGGCATTCTGTGGTTTTTTACCGGACATGCACTGGAATCCACCATTATTGCACTGGAAATTACCCATGAACATCGTAACTACCTGGCTGATTTCGGCATCCTGCTAGCGGCCGCTACGGCACTGGCACAGGCGCCACTGCGTCGACTCGCCCCGGTAATCCATACGGCCATCCCGCTCCTGTTTCTGGTGATGTATTCCTATACCACGTGGCTGCGCAGTGCGCAGTGGTCGGACAATATCAACCATGCCATTTACGAGGCCCGGCATCACCCGAAATCCTTGCGCTCGGTATTTGCAGCCGGCCGCATCCACGCACGCCTGGCGCTCCAGGGTCATCCCGGCAGCGCAGACCAGGCCTTTGCCTACCTGGAACGGGCCAGCCAGCTGGACCGGCGCGGCATCATGCCGGAGGTGACCCGGATCAAACTCAACTATCTCCTTGACAGGCAGGTCGACCCGAAGTTGTTCGAGACAATACTCAACAAGCTGGGGCGGCATCCCCTGTCACCGTCAGACATCAGCAGCCTGCGGACCCTGGCGGAATGCGCCGGTGAGCGCTGCACGGTATCCAGCGATACCATGGAAGCCATATTCAACGCCGCCCTTGAGTATAAAAGCGCGGAACTCCTGACGATTTACGGTTATTATACGATCAACAAGCGCGCTGACTTTCACAAGGGGCTGGAGCTGTTTACACGTGCGCTAGCGCTGGACCCGCGCGAACCGCAACGCTGGAAGAATCTTATCAACCTGCTGATCGTGATGCAGCGCTTCGATGATGCAGCCCGGCAACTGGAGGCCTTCAGGACCACGGACACCTATGGCAATACTTCAAGAGACTACCTGTCATTGAGGCAGGATCTCGATAGTGTGCGTGCGGCATACCCCTCCGGGACCGGAGACTTACCAGGAAAACAACCTGCACCATGACCTGTGAAATCAGCATTATCCTGCCTGCGAAGAACGAGTCTGCAAGCCTGGAGACCCTGTTGCCAGAATTATGCCAGCACTACCCGAATGCAGAGATCATCGTGGTCGATGACGGCTCAACCGACAACACCGTCGAGATCTGCACGCGCAACGAGGTACAGGTTGTCTCGCATGTCTATTCCATGGGCAACGGCGCCGCCATCAAGAGCGGCGCCCGCATCGCTGCAGGCCGGATACTGGTTTTTATGGATGACGACGGCCAGCATGACCCGTACGATATCAGCCGGCTGGTCGAAAAAATCAACAGCGGCTCTGACATGGTGGTTGGCGCCCGCCAGATGGATTCCCACGCTTCACTGGCCCGGAGAATCGGCAACACCATCTACAACAGGCTGGCGTCCTGGATGACAGGCTACCCGGTTGAAGACCTGACCTCCGGGTTCCGTGCGGCCAAGGCCCGGCACTTCAGGAAATTCCTGTACCTGTTACCGAACAAGTTCTCCTACCCGACGACCAGCACCATGGCCTTTTTCCGGTCCGGACTGCCCGTCGGTTATGTGCCGATCAAGGCTTTGAGCCGTAGCGGTGACCGCAAGAGTCATATCCGCCTGTTTCATGACGGCTTCCGGTTCCTGATTATTATTCTCAAAATCGGCGCCCTGTTTTCCCCGATGCGTTTTTTCCTGCCCATCAGCGCACTGCTGATGACAACCGGGCTGGTCTACTACGGGTACACGTACATCAACTGGGGCAGGCTCACGAACATGAGTGCGATCCTGTTCCTGTCATCCTTATTTACATTCCTGATCGGTATTGTATCCGAGCAGATATCCGCATTGCATTACAAGGATATCGAAGAGTCGAAACGCGGCACTGTCCGCGACTGAAACCGGCTCACCGGACCCCTTTGTCCTGCCCTGCATCATTGCCGTTCTGCACCGGGATGCGCCCGGTCACCCCGCTAATGCCGTCCCGTAAACCCTGCAGAATGGATTGTCGCTGGGTCTTCGATTCAACGGTAAAGAACCCGAACAGGACCAGCGTGTACACCAGTTTGGCCACGCAATAGAATTTCCATACCAGCGGGATATACGGACGTTTCAGCAGCAGCACGCTGTTTCTCATCAGGTAACGGTGTCGTAGCGGATTCCGGTAGGGCATGGTGACCGTCTTGCCGGGCAGCCGGAACGTCATGACGGCATCCCCCATGTGATGCGGCATCATGACCGACCGGACTCCATAGTGCCGGTAACCGGCCTGCCGCGCACGGAAACACCATTCGGTTTCGACATGGTCGATGAACAGGCGCTCGTCGTACTCTCCCACCGCATCGAATACGGCAAGTGCACACAGGGTACCGGAACTGTTAATCGTTGCGCACTCGATTGCATCCTGTTTCATATCAGCAGGCAACACCCGCAGGTAGCGCAGCCCCCTGATCACGTGAAAGCCATAGTATGACCCGGCACGCGGTTCGAAAATGGCCGGGCCCACGGCACCCGTTTTCCCGTCTTTATCAAGGGCTATGTATTGCGCAAGCAAGACATCGACAAACCCGGAATCCGGCACACTGTCGTGGTCCAGGAACAGGAGATACTCACACCCGGCATACCGGTTCCGGGCAAATACCACGCCCGCGTTTTGCGCCCGGGCAATCCCGTAGTTGTCATGCAAGGCAAGGAAGTCGGCGGCATGTTCCGTGCACAGCTCCCCGATTGACTGCTCCATGTCACCGGCTGATCCATTATCGACCACCACGACCCGGCATTGAC
>JAUVNM010000332.1 GCA_030599705.1 Gammaproteobacteria bacterium | reverse complement strand
TCTGCAGCAGGTGCAGCACAATACGTGCGCCGCTGGCGCCGACCGGGTGGCCGATGGCAACGGAACCACCATCGACATTGAGGTGTTCCTCGTCAATCGGGCTGAACGGCTGGTCGCGTCCGAATTCCTCGCGGCAGAAGTCCGCATCCTTCCACGCCGCAAGACAGGCCAGCACCTGTCCGGCAAACGCCTCGTTGATTTCCCAGTAGTCAATATCCGCAGAATCCAGGCTGTGACGCAACATGATCGGCGCCATCGCATGCACCGGGCCCAGTCCCATCTGCGCCGGGTCGAGACCGGCCCACTGGCTGTCGATCAGCGTACCGAGCACCGGCAGCTCATGGCGTGACACCATTTCCTCCGAGGCGAGGATGACCCAGGCGGCACCGTCGGTTATCTGGGCACTGTTGCCCGCGGTCACCTTGCCGTCCGGTCTGTCGAACACCGCCCGCAGCGTGGCCAGTCTCTCCATGCTGGAATCGGCGCGCAGCCCGTCGTCGTGGTCGTAGTAATTGCCGCGGCTGTCATAGAGGACCTCAATTTCCTCGAGGTGTCCTTCCCGGTGCCCGGCGTCGAGGCGCTGGTGGCTGCGCACGGCAAAGCGGTCCATGTCGGTGCGGCTGATGCCGAAACGGTATGCCAGGATCTCCGCCGTTTGTCCCATCGACAGGCCGACCACCGGATCGGTGAGACCGCGCAACAGGGCGATGACGGGTTTGAAGAAGGCGGGGCGTAATGCACCCAGGGTCTTGAGCCGTGCACCCGGCGTGCGTGCCCGTGACCAGGCGGCCAGCCAGTTGACCATGGCTGTGCCGAACAGAATCGGGGCATGGCTCATGGCTTCCACGCCGCCGGCCAGTACCAGGCTGGAGCGGCCGCTGGCAATCTTCTGGGCGGCGCTATCGATGGATTGCAGTCCGGAGGCACAGTTGCGTTGTACGGTCCAGGCCGGGACCTTGTCGCCACAGCCGAGACGCAGGGCGGCGACCCGGCCGATGTTGGTCTCGTCCGGACCGGGGTTGACACAACCAAGGATGACCTCGTCGAACTCGGTGGGTGCAAACGGCTGGCGGGCCAGCAGTGGCCGTCCGGCAGCGACGGCGAGATCAGCGGCGGCAAACAGGCCGGGCTTGCCGCGCGCCTTGAGAGACGGGGTGCGGCTGCCGTCGACTACATGGACTGGCCGGCCACCCCATCCAGTTTGTTCTCCCATGACTTGCGCTCCTTGGTTAGATATTCAGGGAGAAATTCATCTACCTGTATGACAACCTTGCGTGCCGCGATGGCGGAACGGATACCGGAGGCTTCCGTTTCCGAGATCACACCGGCGGTTACCCCGGCATCGAGAGCAGCTTCCGGGTCACCCTTTTCCAGGGTGCCGTCGCGCATGGCCTGGCGCAGTTTCCGGGTCGCCGGTTCGGCCGCAGTGCTCTTTATCAGTGCCTCTTCCAGTTGCGCCAGTGGCTCCGTGTTTCCGGTCGGAATATACACGCCTTCGGTGAGGCGGTCACGCAACTGGCCCGGTGCCAGTACAATGTTCGCCAGCTGGTGTCCGAGCGCATCGCTCGGGCGTTTGTAGGGTTTGCCAAGCGGGAACGTCAGCAGGCGTGCAAGCAGGGCGATACTGCGGCTGGGGAAGTTGTTGTACACCTCGTGCAGGCGCACCTGGATGTTGTACAGCAGGTCGGAGCAGACCCATTCCAGCAGTGGCAGTTCCTCGTCGGGAGAGCCGTTGTCGTAGTGGTGCTTGAGTACCGCACTGCCTAGATACAGCAGGCTGAGGACATCGCCAAGACGCCCGGACAAGGATTCCTTGCGTTTGAGTGCACCGCCCAATGACATCAGGGTCAGCTCGGTGGTGACGGCAAATGCAAGACTCATGCGACCGAACTGGCGATAGAAGTGGCCACGGATGCCGTGTTGCGGCGCCGGTAACAGCCGGCCGCGCGTCAGGGTATGAAACACGCTGCGCGTGACATTGCTCATGATCAGGCTGCCGTGCCCGAACAGGGCAGCATCGAATGCCGCGACATCGTTCTGGCTGGCGGCCTCCATTTCCCGGAACAGGAACGGGTGACAGCGGATCGCTCCCTGACCGAAGATAATCAGGTTGCGGGTGAGGATGTTTGCGCCCTCGACGGTAATCGCAATCGGCAGGGCCTGGTAGGTGCGCGCGATGAAGTTGGTCGGTCCCATGCTGATGCCGCGACCGCCAAGGATATCCATGCCGTCGTTCACAATGCTCCGCATGCGTTCGGTGAGGTGATACTTGACAATGGCGGACGCCACTGAAGGATCTTCACCGCTGTCGAGCGCCGCCGTGGTGAAGCCGCGGGCGGCGTTCATGACATACGTGCTACCGACAATGCGTGCCAGCACCTCACTGATGCCTTCAAACTTGCCGATCGGTACCTTGAACTGTTTACGGACGGCGGCATAGGCGCCGACGGCGCGACTGACTTTCTTGCCGGAGGCCGTGCTCAGCGCAGGCAGCGAAATGGCGCGGCCATCGGACAGGCAGTTCATCAACATGCGCCAGCCCTGGCCCACATACGCCTGCCCGCCAATGATCCAGTCCATCGGGATGAACACATCCGTGCCGCTGTTGGGCCCGTTCATGAAAGACTGGCTCATCGGGAAATGCCGGTTGCCAATTTCCACGCCCGGGGTGTCCGTTGGAATCAGCGCGAGCGTAATGCCGATATCCTCCTGCTCTCCAATCAGGTGG
>JAUVNM010000281.1 GCA_030599705.1 Gammaproteobacteria bacterium | reverse complement strand
TTTGCGCCCAGTCCGACGGGCTACTTGCATGTGGGTGGTGTGCGGACCGCGCTGTTTTCATGGCTGCATGCCCGCAAGCATGGCGGCAAGTTCGTGTTGCGTATCGAGGACACGGATCTAGCGCGCTCCTCGGCAGAATCCATCAATGCCATTCTCGAGGGCATGACCTGGCTCGGCCTGGAATATGACGAGGGGCCGTTTTACCAGACGCAACGTTTTGACCGGTATAACGAGATCATTCAGCAACTGCTGGATGGCGATCTGGCCTACCGCTGTAACTGCACAAAAGAACGGCTCGACAGCTTGCGCGCAGAACAGATGCAGCAGAAACTGAAGCCGCGCTATGACGGGCATTGCCGGGGCAGGGCTGTCGGTGCAGAAGAGCCGCATGTCGTTCGGTTCCGCAATCCGGTCGATGGCAGTGTGGTTGTAGATGACCTGGTGCGCGGCAGGGTCGTGTTCAGCAACGATGAGCTGGATGATCTGATTATACGGCGCACGGATGGATCGCCGACCTATAACCTGACGGTTATTGTCGATGATCTCGATATGGGCATTACCCAGGTAATCCGCGGTGATGATCATCTGAATAACACGCCACGCCAGATCAACCTGCTGGCGGCACTGGGCAAGCAGCCGCCACAATACGCCCATGTGCCGATGATACTCGGCGACGATGGTGCCCGGCTTTCCAAGCGCCATGGTGCAGTCAGTGTCATGGACTACCGTAATCAGGGCATTTTGCCCGAGGCGTTGCTGAATTATCTTGTGCGTCTTGGCTGGTCTCATGGCGACCAGGAAGTATTCACGGTAGATGAAATGATAGAGTTGTTTGATATAACCGATGTGAACAAGGCGGCCTCGGCATTCAATACGGATAAATTGTTTTGGCTGAACCAGCACCATATAAAGGCGGATGATCCGGCCCGCATCGCCCGCCTGCTGAGCCCGCACATGGGTGACCTGGGTATTGATCCCGCGCAGGAACCGCCGCTGGTCGATGTGGTGATTGCACAGCAGGAGCGGGCCCGCTCCCTGGTGGAAATGGCCGAGATCAGTGCTTTCGTTTACAAGGACTTCGATGACTATGATGAAAAAGCTGCAAGGAAACATCTGCGTCCGGTGGTGCTCGAGCCGTTGATAAAGCTTCGTGATGCGTTGGCAACCCTGGATGACTGGATACCCGAAGTCCTGCACCGCACCGTCACGGAGGTGGCGGAATCGATGGAGCTGAAACTCGGCAAGCTGGCACAGCCCTTGCGGGTCGCCGTGGTCGGGCGTGCGGCCTCGCCCGGTATCGACGTTACCCTGCAGCTGGTGGGGCGTGATGCCTGCCTGCGCCGGATTGACCGGGCGCTGGACTATATCCGGCAGCGTGCCGACGGGAACTGAGTATGGGCGATGACAAGACCGGCGCAGCGAGCAACTTCATTCGCCAGATCATCGAGCAGGATATCAAGTCCGGCAAACATGACGGCCGCGTGGCGACCCGCTTTCCACCGGAACCCAACGGTTATCTGCATATCGGTCATGCCAAGTCGATCTGCCTGAATTTCGGCCTTGCGGTGGATTATCACGGTACCTGTAACCTGCGTTTTGACGACACCAATCCACACAAGGAGAATGTCGAGTACGTTACGGCGATCCAGGAAGACGTCCGCTGGCTCGGGTATGACTGGGGCGACCGGCAGTTTTATGCATCCGATTATTTCGAGCAGTTGTACGACTGCGCTGTTGACCTGATCAGAAACGGCAAGGCCTATGTCTGTGACCTGACGGCCGAGCAGACCCGTGAATACCGGGGCACGCTGACCGAGCCCGGCAGGGACAGCCCCTGGCGCGACCGGCCGGCAGACGAGAGTTTTGATCTCTTCCGGAAAATGCGTGCCGGGGAATTCAGGGATGGCGCCCGGGTCTTGCGCGCACGGATCGACATGGCCTCGCCAAACATGAACCTGCGCGACCCCGCGCTGTATCGCATTCGGCACGGTGTGATCCATCACCAGACAGGGGATGCGTGGTGTATCTATCCAATGTACGATTTCACGCACCCGATATCCGATGCGCTCGAGGGTATAACCCATTCGATTTGCACCCTGGAGTTCGAGGACCACCGGCCACTGTACGACTGGATACTGGACAATACCCCGGCACCTTGTCATCCGCAGCAGATCGAGTTCTCCCGGCTGAACCTCGAATACACGGTCATGAGCAAGCGCAAGCTGACCGAGCTGGTCGCTGCCGGTCACGTGGAAGGCTGGGACGACCCACGCATGCCCACTATTGCCGGTTTGCGCCGGCGCGGGTTCACGGCGGCTTCCATACGGGATTTTTGTGAGCGGATCGGGATCAGCAAATCGGATAACACGGTCGAGATGGGTCTGCTTGAATTCAGTATCCGCGAGGTACTGAATAGCCATGCGCCCCGGCGCATGGCCGTACTGCACCCGTTGAAGGTGGTACTGACCAATTTTCCTGAAGACAGGACAGAGGAGTTGCAGGTCCCTAACCATCCCCAGGATGAATCGATGGGAACCCGGACCCTGCTATTCAGTCGCGAGGTCTATATCGACAGAAATGATTTCAGGGAAGAGGCGCCGGGGAAATTCAAACGTCTTGTGAGCGGCGGTGAGGTTCGCCTGCGCAATGCCTATGTCATTCGCTGTGATGAGGTCATCAAGGATGCACATGGCGAAATCATCGAGCTGCATTGCCGTTATGACGAGGCGACACTTGGTGCGAACCCCGAGGGACGCAAGGTCAAGGGGGTTATTCACTGGGTTTCCGTGCCGCACGCCGTTGAGGTGGAGATCCGCCTGTATGACCGCCTGTTCAGTCATCCGGCGCCGGATGCCGGCAAGGATGGCGCTGATTATATCGACCACCTGAACCCGGATTCATTACGCACACTGACCGGCTGCATGGTTGAACCTGCACTGACGGGCGCTGTGCCGGGAGAAAATTACCAGTTCGAGCGGGAAGGGTATTTCTGTATCGACTCGGTCCATTCCACGCCAGCCCGAATGGTGTTCAACCGCACCGTGACGTTGCGTGATTCCTGGGCGAAGATGCAGCAAAAGCAGCGAGTGAATTGATGCGTATAGTGGGAATTGACCCACTATTTACAACGAGTAAGCAGGACAGCCGCGCAACCCTGATCTTGACAGGCACCGGCGCATCACGTACATTGCGCGCTGCGTTTTTGGGGCCATAGCTCAGCTGGGAGAGCACTTGCATGGCATGCAAGGGGTCGGCGGTTCGATCCCGCCTGGCTCCACCAATAAATCGAGGGCTGCAAGCAGCCCTC
>JAUVNM010000260.1 GCA_030599705.1 Gammaproteobacteria bacterium | reverse complement strand
GGGACGCCACTACTGCTCGGTGGCCCACCGCGATGCAGACCGGGACTGAATGTTGTGACCGTTAACCGGATGTCACGGCCTGTCAGTAATTAAAGTAAACTCCCGGCATGGATCTATTCGCTAAAGAGGGCGCAACGGGGCTGAAAAACCCCGATGTCCTGACCTGGAAACCGCTACGACTGCTCACCTTTTACCGGCTGACACTGGCCGGCCTGCTGACAGTCCTGTTTTTCGGCATTCCCGACAATCCCTCCCTTGGGGCCTACAATCCAAACCTGTACACACTGACCTGTGTCTTTTATCTCGTATTCAGTGTCGCTGCCGGGTTCACGGCACGGCTGCGCCGCCCCGGCTACGAGCTGCAGACGGTTACCCAGATACTGGTAGATATTGCGGTCATCACCCTGCTGATCCATGCCAGCGGCGGACCGGCCAGCGGTCTCGGTATTTTACTTATTATCACAGTTGCGGCCGGCAGCCTGTTGATGCCGGGGCGCATGGCATTCCTGTTCGCCGCCATGGCCACCATGGCCATCATGGGTGAGCATATCTACAGCACGCTGCTGCTGCAGATACCACGCGACAGCGGCTATACCCAGACCGGCCTGCTGGGCGCCGCACTGTTCGCCACCGCCGGCATGGCCTACCTGATGGCGCGGCGGTTCCATGAAAGCGAGGCGCTTGCCCACCAGCGTGGTATCGACATCGCCAATCTGGCAAAACTCAATGCCCATATCGTCCAGCGCCTGCAGGCCGGCATTATAGTGACGGATGACCGGGACCATATCCGCCTGTCAAATGAAACGGCACGCAAACTGCTCGGCCTGCCGGCAGACTGCGAGAACCGGCCATTGGTGGAAATTTCCCCGCCGCTGCACAGCAAACTGATGGACTGGCGGCAGGCGCCCGAGCGGGAAGCCAGCCTGCTGGTAGCCGATGCGACCGGCGCCAGCATCCTGCCGCAGTTTACCTTGCTTGGCACGGCTGATGGCATTGGCGCACTGATCTTCCTCGAGGATACGGCTGCGATGGCCAATCAGGCGCAGCAGATGAAACTCGCCTCGCTCGGCCGCCTGACTGCCAGTATTGCCCATGAAATAAGGAACCCGCTGGGCGCCATCAGTCACGCAACCCATCTATTGTAGGAATCACAGGAACTGGGCAATGATGATCAGCGCCTGATGACGATCATCCGTAACCATACCCGGCGCGTTAACAGCGTGGTGGAAAATGTCCTCCAGTTGTCCCGCCCGGGAAGCGCCCAGCCACAGCTGATCGGGCTGCATGACTGGCTGGGTAAATTCATGGATGAATTCGTCCACAGCGGCACCTGCAATCCGGAGCAGGTGAGCCTATCCGTCAATCCGGCCGACCTGGATATCTACATGGATCCCAGCCAGCTGCACCAGGTGGTGTGGAACCTGTGCCAGAATGCGGTCCATCATACCGGCACGGAAGCCATGCCCGTCAGGATACAGCTGCTTGGCGGTCGCCAGGAGAACAGCCGTGCCCCGTATCTTGATGTCATTGATAACGGGGCTGAAATCGACCCGGCCATGACGGACCAGATCTTTGAACCGTTTTTCACCACCAAGAGCAGCGGCACCGGGCTGGGGCTGTACATTGCCCGGGAAATCTGCGAAAGCAACCAGGCGCGACTCGCATACCAGACAGACACCGCGGCCGGGAACTGTTTTCGCATCACGTTCCCGGATACCGTGGAGCAGGCGGTATCCGCGCTGGCATGAACCCATGAAAGTCCCGCTGGCACTGGTCGTTGACGACGAGCCCGATATCCGGGAACTGCTCGAGCTGACGCTCGGGCGCATGAAAATCGATACCCGCAACGCGGCTGACCTGTCACAGGCACTGACCCTGCTCACGCAGGAACATTTTGATATCTGCCTGACGGACATGCGCCTGCCGGACGGTAATGGCATTGACCTGGTCCGGCATATCCAGCAGCAGGAGCTGAACATCCCCGTGGCCGTCATCACGGCCTATGGAAACATGGAGTCTGCGGTAGAGGCGCTCAAGGCCGGTGCCTTCGACTTCATCTCCAAGCCGGTTGACCTGCAGGTACTGCGTAACCTGATCAACAGTGTACTGAAACTCTCGGATGACTATCCCAAGCGCGACCGGCGCAGCCGTGACACCCTGCTGGGCGATTCACAGCCGATGTGCCGGATCCGCTCAACCATCGAAAAGCTGTCACGCAGCCAGGCGCCGGTCTATATAAGTGGGGAATCAGGGACCGGCAAGGAACTCGTTGCCCGGCTGATCCATAGCAAGGGTCCCCGTGGCGACAAACCCTTCGTACCGGTCAACTGTGGCGCGATACCGTCGGAGCTTATGGAAAGCGAGTTCTTTGGCCACCGCAAAGGCAGCTTTACCGGTGCCGTGGGTGACAAGGCCGGGCTGTTCCAGGTTGCTGAAGGCGGCACCCTGTTTCTCGATGAAGTCGCCGAATTGCCACTGCATATGCAAGTCAAGCTGCTGCGTGTCATCCAGGAAAAAGCGGTCCGGCCGATCGGGGAACAACAGGAAAATCCGACCGATGTGCGCATCCTGTCCGCCACCCACAAGAACCTGGGACAGTTGGTAGAGGAAGGCCAGTTCCGCCAGGACCTTTTTTACCGGCTGAATGTTATCCAGCTTCCCGTAGCGGCACTGCGTGAACGCCGCGAGGATATCCCCATGCTGGCGGAGCATTTCCTGAAGCTGCTGGCAGCCCGCAGTGACCACACGGCCTTTATCCTCTCCGCTGCTGCCCTGCAGGCACTGGCAAACTATCCCTTCCCGGGTAACGTGCGCGAGCTCGAAAACATTCTCGAACGCGCCACCACACTGTGCGAAGGCAGCGTCATCCAGGCGGATGACCTGCAACTGCCCGAGCACGCAACGGAACCGGAGGTCTCCCCGGCGGACCACCCACCGGAACTGGAACCCGGGACGGTCCCCCTCGATACCTACATGGACGGCATCGAAAAAGAGGCCCTGTTGAAGGCCCTGGAACAAACCCGCTACAACAAGACCGCCGCCGCCAAGCTGCTGGGGATCACCTTCCGCGCACTGCGCTACCGCTTAAAAAAGCTGGGGCTGGAATAAGCAGGCAAAAACTCCGGTCACAAAGTGACGTTCAACGTCACTTTTTGCCCCAACTGTGTCCTGCGTCTCATTTTTCTGTCCCCCCATCGCGGGGAATCCGTTCCCGCCCGGTCCGTACGGCGGGGAGACCCCCTCAGGAGGTGTATTCTTATCTATTTGATATTTATAGTATTTATATCATCATCAGGTATTCAAAACTATTCGCCGGGCGCATGACAAAATATTGGCACAGAAACTGTATAGGAATAACTAGCCAAAGAAACCGGGCTCGCGCCCGATAGCAAGGCTGGACAGGGAAGCCCGGTAGCGGGCGACCACAGGGAAGTAACCCAACTTTTACAAACCATAGAGGTATTAGCCATGAAACAGCAACAGGGTTTTACACTGATCGAACTGATGATCGTTATCGCCATTATCGGCATTCTGGCCGCCATCGC
>JAUVNM010000218.1 GCA_030599705.1 Gammaproteobacteria bacterium | reverse complement strand
CGCCTGTAATGATAGTCGTTATCTGCAGATCTGCAACACAAATTTCTCGCGGGTTTTTGATGGCATGGGCCATCTCTGAAATCAGGGCAATGCTGCTTACCAGTGGGTGGGCAGCCGTTGCTGAATGGTAATGCGTTTCTTGTCGATGGAGATATAACCGCCGGTCTTGAGATCCGTGAGTATCCGGCTCACCATGGCGCGCGAGGCGCCCACCATGTCGGCAATGTCCTGCTGGGTCACCTTGTCCGTCACCATGTCGCCGCCTGGCTGTTCTGTTGCCATCTGTAACAGCGTCCTTGCCACCCGGCCATAGACGTCGAGCAAGGCCAGGCTGCTGACATTCTGCGCCAGCATGCGAATACGGCTGGTCATGGGCCGGATCAGGTTGAGCGCGATTTCAGGATTGGCGGAGAGACACTTCATGAAATCAGGCCGCGAAATAATCATGAATTTCGAGGATTCCATGGTAATTACCGAGGCCACCCGGGGTTGCTTGTCGATCAGGGCCAGGTCACCGAAATACTCGCCTTTCCCCTGGTGATTGAGTACCGCCTCACGGCCGTCATCCCCGCTGATGAAGACCTTTACACTGCCGGACAGGATGACATACAGGGAGTCCGTTGCGTCTCCCTGGTTCATGATGATGGTGTTTTTCCGGTAGGTCTTGATAGAGCCGTGCTGCTCGACCTCGGCAAGCGCCGCCTTGGACAACCCGGAAAACAGTGGAACATTTTCCAGCATTCACATACCCCCCGGTGGTTTGCTGGCCGTTGCGTGGCACACCAAGAATCCAGAATGGTTGCAAATATGTCGATTGACTGAATTGATGTCAACCACCCGTATAGACAAAGGTCTAGTTACAGGCACGCGGCCGGTAATACTGCCGGCATTCGAGTTCCCGCCCGCGCACCACGCGCTGTCCCGTCAACGGGCCACGCGTTTCCGTGACCACGGTGCATTGCCCTTCCTCGTGGTGATCGTTGTAGTAATACACTACAACCCAGTCATGCGTGCGTTTCAGTTCATGCGCCCGTGCCGTGTTGGAATACATGACCGTAAAATGCCAGTTTTCCTGTTCTGAATGCAGTACCGGCAACCACGCCCGGTTCTCCGGGTTGAAGCGCCGCGGGGCGATCTTCGGCAAGCTGTCCTGCTCCGCCCGGCGGCGGTAATCCCGGTCGACTTCAAGCACCAGCGGCACCGATGGCTCCTCACCGGCCTCTCTGTGGTGCCGGCGTCGGGTGCTACCGAGCAAGGCGGCCAGGGCATTGCGGATGCCGGCGATGCGGCGCTTGCCGATACCGGGAACCGCTTCCAGGCGGCCGTCATAGGCGGCTGCCTCGAGTGCCTCCAGGGTATCGATGTGCAGGGTCTCGTGGATCTGCTCCGCCGTCTTCGGCCCGAGGCCCGGCACGGTCTGGAACAGGTGCACCGGGTCGAGTGTGCCCCGCAACCGTTCCAGCTGGGTCCAGCGGCCGGTGCTCATCATTTCATGGATTGAGGCGGCTATGCCCTTGCCGATATTCGGCAGTTTCACCAGGCCCGCCTCCCCTTCGGTTTCGAAAATCTCGCGGATATCACCGGTCAGCCGGGAAACCGTGTCGCTGGCCCGACGGTAGGCGGAAACACGAAAGGGGTTGGCCCCCTGCTGCTCAAGCAGGTCGGCCGCCTGGGCCAGTTTCACGGTGATCTGCTGGTTGAGGGTGGTTTCCATCGCGTTAAACAACAATCCTGCCGTAGGAGCCAGCTTGCTGGCGAATGCGGTGTACGGGTGGATCGAATTCGCCAGCAAGCTGGCTCCTACGGTGCCGCCTGCAGTGCAGCAATGCGCTGCTCCAGTGGCGGGTGACTCAGGAACAGTTGCTTGAGGCCGTGCCCAAGTCCACCGGAAATACCGAATGCCGCGAACTCGCCCGGCAGGTCGTGGGGTTCCTTCACCCCGCCCAGCCGCTGCAATGCGGCGATCATCTTCTGGCGTCCAGCCAGGTCGGCACCGCCGGCATCGGCACGAAATTCGCGCCGGCGCGAAAACCACATCACGATCATCGAGGCGAGAATCGACAGGAACACCTGGGCCACGATGGAGGTAATGAAATACGCCGGCCCGTAACCGCGCTGGGTCTTGAAGACCACGCGATCGACGACGTGCCCGATAATGCGTGAGAAAAATATCACGAAGGTATTCACCACGCCCTGCAGCAGCCCCATGGTGACCATGTCACCGTTGGCAACGTGCGAAACCTCGTGGCCGAGCACTGCCTCGACCTCATCACTGCTCATGTTCTGCAACAAACCGGTGCTGACCGCCACCAGTGCATTGTTGCGGCGCATGCCGGTGGCAAAGGCATTCGGTTCGGGAGCATTGAAGATGCCGACCTCGGGCATGTCGATGCCAGCCTGCTGCGCCTGCCGCTTGACAGTTGCGACCAGCCACTGTTCGTTACTGCTGCGCGGGGATTCGATGACCTGCACCCCCATGCCGCGCTTGGCCATGGTCTTGGACAGGGCCAGGGATATAAACGAACCGCCGAAACCGATCACAGCGGACATCACCAGCAGCGCCTGCAGGTTCAGGTCCACACCGTTCTCGGCGAGGATTCCTTCTATCCCGAAGATCCGGAATACCACACTGATCAACACCAGGATCGCGGCATTGGTTGCCAGAAACAGGCCTATTCGCATCATGGTTGGTTACCTTCCTTTAGTAAAAGGACACTCTTGATAGATGGTGCCGAATCACAATAATTCAATTCCTGTTAAAAACTCTTTGCCACAGAGGACACAGAGGACACAGAGAAGAAAATATTTACCGGAAAATAACACTGTATGAATAATGTATCCTGAATTATCCAACAATATTTATTGAAAATTCTTGTCTCTGTGTGCTCTGTGGCTTGCTGTTTTCAATACACGGTCATTTCTCGAAAACCAGCGGCACGATGTCAGTATAGGTCGAGGCAAAATGCACTGTCATCCCTTCGCGGATATAGTCGGGTATTTCCTCGTAGTCACCACGGTTGGCCTCGGGCAGGATCAGTTCCTTGAGACCGGTACGCTTGGCGGCAATCACCTTTTCACGAATACCCCCGACCGGCAGCACATCCCCCGTCAGGGTCAGCTCGCCGGTCATGGCCAGCCGCCGCACCGGCCGGCGGCCGCGCGCCAGTGAAAGTATCGCAGTGGCCATGGTCACACCGGCGCTGGGGCCATCCTTCGGTGTCGCACCGGCCGGGACATGCAGGTGGATAAAGGCGGTCTTGAAATAGTCCGCCGGCACCCCGAACTTCCCGGCATTCGACATGATGTAGCCGTAGGCGATCTCGGCCGACTCGCGCATCACATCACCCAACTGGCCGGTCAGCTTCAGGCCACGACTGAATTTGTGGATGCGGTTTGCTTCCACGGTGAGCGTTGCGCCACCCATGGCGGTCCACGCCAGCCCGGTCAGCACCCCCACGCCGGTCTTGCGTTTTTCCTTCTCGAAAATCACCTTGCCCAGATAGTCTTCAACATCTGAGCCCCTGACCCTGATCGGCGCCGGCTCGCCGCGCAGCAGCTTGACCACCGCCTTGCGCACGATCTTGCCGAGATATTTTTCCAGCCGGCGCACGCCCGCCTCGCGTGCATAGCCATCGATAATCCGGCGCACGGCACTGGTCTCGATGCGCAGCTGACCGCGTTTTTTCAGACCGGCACGCTCCAGCAGCCGCGGCAGCAGGTGCTTCTTCGCGATGGCGAGTTTTTCCCTGGCCAGGTACCCGGACAGGCTGATGACCTCCATGCGGTCCAGCAACGGTCCCGGGATGGTATCCAGCTGGTTCGCGGTGCAGATAAACAATACCTTGGACAGGTCAAAGGTCACGTCCAGGTAATGGTCGAGGAAGTCGACGTTCTGTTCCGGGTCCAGCACCTCGAGCAGCGCCGAGGAAGGATCCCCCCGGAAGTCCGCGCCGAGCTTGTCGATCTCGTCGAGCAGGAAGACCGGGTTGCGTGATCCCGCACGGCGCAGGCTCTGGAGGATTCGGCCGGGCATGGCGCCCACGTAGGTGCGGCGGTGGCCGCGAATCTCAGCCTCGTCACGCATGCCGCCGAGGGAGAAACGGAAGAACTTTCGACCCACGGCCTCGGCGATG
>JAUVNM010000254.1 GCA_030599705.1 Gammaproteobacteria bacterium | reverse complement strand
GGACTTCGAATAATTTTTCACAGTTACTTGACAGGTCAAAGCATATCAGGAGCGAGCTTGCTCGCGAACTGATAATTACATGCGTACTGCGGTTCGCCAGCAAGCTGGCTCCTACAGATGGTGGTATTTCCTTGTAGGAGCGGGCTTGCCCGCGAACACCGGAATCGGATAGACCGAATTTGCCAGCAAGCTGGCTCCTGATATGCTTTGACCTGTCAAGTAACTGTGCAAAATTATTCGAAGTCCTTGTTTCTATTGCAAGCATTTGGTTCAGGGCACGAGCAGCATTCAACGACGTTTAATCCCTCTGATATGCGCGGGTCGGGACCGCCGGACTTGTCTTCGTCGTGGAGCTGCCTCTGTCTACAATCGAGGGTCATCCCGATACTACCAGGCGCCTCATAGGAGCAACGAGGATTCTCCTGTCTGGCTCCTCATGCCCTGAGCAAAATGTTCGCTACCTCCGTTATGTCAACGATTGCCCTACGAACTCGATGAGGTTGATGTTCAACGCACCGTTACGGGACGGCCCATGACTTCGCACGCAATGGCCCAGATAAACCCAGCCAACTCGCGTGCCACGGCCACCGTGACCTGGACCTTGAGCTTGCCACATTCCATCAGGTGCCGGTAACGCCCGCACAGACGCTTCTGCGCCTTCCAGGCAATCGCCTGCACCGATTCGCTGGTCTTCTTGGCACGCCGCTGTAAATGCGCCGTCTTGCGTGCCGGAAACCGGTAGCTCCAGGCCGATTCCACCAATGTTCGCCGGGCGTGGCCGTTGCCCGTCTTGGTGATCGCACCCCGGCGCTGGCGCCGGCCGCTGGAATCCTCACTGGGCACCAGACCCAGGTAACCCATTAACTGCCGCGGTGAATCAAAGCGGGTGATATCGCCCAATTCCGCCATCAACGTCATCGCGCTCACCCGATCGATCCCCCGCAGTGCCATCAGCGCCTCCACCACCGGCGCCAGTGACCAGCTGGGTAGCACCCGCTCCATCTCAATCTCCAGGGCTTCGACACGCCCCTGGAGATGCGTCACCGTGTCCACGTATTCCTGAAAAACAATCTGCTGCACCGGAAAATCAAACTTCACCTCTTCCAACCAGCGGAAATACCGCTTCGTCCATTTCTTCACCCCAGCCGTGTAGACCTTCCCTTGGCGTAACAGAAAAGCTCCCAATCGCTGCTTCGCCCGCCGCTCCATCGAGACCAGATCCTCTCGCGCCCGCGTCAGATCCCGGATCGCCTCCTGCTCGGGGCCCGGGACCCACACCGGCGTCAACTCCCCGGCCCGCTGCAGCCTCGACAACTCCAGCGCATCCCGCCGGTCCGTCTTCACCCGGTCTCCCGGCTTCGTCGGAATCAGCGACGGCGCCACCACATCACACGCATGACCCAGCTCCGTGAGCTGCCGGTACAGCCCATAACCACATGGACCCGCTTCGTAGCAGAACGACACTACCTCGCCATCCGGGCTCAACTTCTTCACCAGCTTCGCAACCGAAGCCGGTCGGTTCGGAATCTCTCCGTAATAGCGCGGCTTACCTCCAAGGGCATCCGCCACCGACACCGCTATCGTATCTGCATGTGTATCTAGACCTACGTACTTGCTAAACTTGTTCATGACCTACCCTCCTCGATTATGGCTCTGCTCTTCAAGCCGGTTCTTACCCAACCCGAAGGGTAACCCACGTCCTTCGAGGTTGGGTAGGTCAATGCATAATGTCTACAAAATACCGAAATCAGGCCTGCCGGCGGGACTAGCCATCGGTACTGCGCCGACGGCGGTCCCGTTCAACCTCCTCGGTTTCGTAGGTAATATCCAGCTCGATGCGATCACGCCCGAGACGCTTGGCGCGATACAGAGCCTTGTCCGCACGCTCGATGAAGGCATTTGCAGACTCGCCGGGCTTGAACAGGGATACCCCGGCTGAAAATGAGGGTACGCGGGCCACCGAACCATTGCATTGCCAGCGCGTTTCAGCGGCACGCCGCTTGACCTTGTTCAGCGCCCGGATGGCGCCATCGGCATCGGTATTCGGTAGCAATACCGCGAATTCCTCGCCGCCATAACGTGCGACGAGGTCATGATGACGGAATACGGACAGGATATTCTTGGAGTACACGCGCAGCACTTCATCCCCGGCGGCATGACCGTGCTCGTCATTGATCTCCTTGAAGTGGTCAAGGTCCATCAGTGCGAATGACAGTGGAAACCCGTAACGCTGCACACGCGCCACCTCGTCTTCCAGCCGGCGCACAAAGGCCCGCCGGTTTGGCAGACTGGTCAGTTCATCGGTCAGGCTGAGCAACCTGACCCGCGTCAGTTCATCCGTCAGTTCGCGGCTGTCAGATTCGAGCAGCTGCAGATAGTGGTGTGTGTTATCGAGCTTGTCGGCCAGCTCATTATGGCCCTGCATCAGTTTCTCGATTTCACGGATTACCGCCCAGCGGATATTCTCGACCCCGTCCCGGTCATCGGCATCGCGCAGTTCCTCCATGACTGACTCGATAATTTCTCCGAACTCCTCGTTCTGGGTGATGGTTTCAACTACCTGCTGGCCCAGCGTGGCCTGGAGTTTTTGTATATCCTCGCGGCGTGCCTCGAGTTCATTGCGAAAGTCCTCCCCCGGCTCCATGGCGGGCGGCATCCCTTCTGTCAGTTCATCCTCGTCAACGGCTTCTGCATCGGTACCCGATAGATCCTCGTAAACCGGCTCTTCAAGGGTATAAGGCGCCTGGTCTGATACGGGAATGTCTTGTGCGGCAGGCCCGGGCAGGGGCACAGTCACTGCCGGCGCCGGTTCAATATCCCCGCTATCATCTGCCTCGATCCGCGGTTCGGCAACCGGCCTGCTGGCATCGGCAGGACTGACATCGATACCGAATGCACGCAGCAGGGGATCCATTGCCTGCGACATCATGGATGCCGCCGCGTCATCAGCATCCTCGATCTCGTCCGCGCACAGTTCAATGAATTCACCGAGCGTTTCCAGTTCGGTGTTGGTCAGCGGGGGTTGCAGGCGTGCCTGCAGGAGTTTGACCTGGACAAAACGGGGGGAACCGGGGGCCAGGTTTGCGGCGAATGCCTCGAGCAGGGTGCCGACAAAACCGGCATAGGCCATCTCTGCCCTGAGGTGATTGCCGGCGATATCATCGAGCATGGCCTCGACCTGCCGGTAGATGATATTGCCGGCCGGTGAATCACGCAGGGCATCCAGCAGGTGCAGCAACTTGCGCACACCACTCGGATCGATTTCCTCCGGTCTGTTGGTACCCGCTACCATATACGCTCCTGCGCATCCCGGTGCCTGTGACAGGTCATTTCCTGCCTTTCTTCTTTATTTCTTTATTAATCAATAAGATATATACTTTCTGTGCGCAGCTGGCCACACCAGCTAACGTCACATATTTGACGTTAAGAAGTGTAGCAGTAAACCCGAATGGCTTGGTAGTGGTACATAGGTACTAGTGCTCTATCAAGGTGATAATTGCGGGTTCAGTTAGCTTGTCAACGTTCACGGCAAGGCGCGCCTCGCAGGCAAGACCCAAAGCACTCGCTGCGCTCGCGGGGCCAGCTTTGGCCATTCCCTTGTCAAGAGGTGGAACGCAGTCCGTGAACGTTGACAAGCTAACCCGGAGG
>JAUVNM010000207.1 GCA_030599705.1 Gammaproteobacteria bacterium | reverse complement strand
TCGGGCATTACCATGACAGTGGGACTGGCGCTGGGCCTGACGCGCACTGCTGCCGCGCGCTTTTCATTCCTGCTGTCGATCCCGGTGATCATGCTTGCCGGGGGTTACCAAACGGTCAAGCTGGTGCAGCTGGGGGACCCGGTGGCATGGGACGCGCTGTTCCTGGGAACGGCCGTCGCGGCGATCAGTGCCTGGCTGTGTATCCATTTCTTTCTGCAACTGGTTGAGCGCATCGGTATGTTGCCGTTCGTAATCTACCGGCTGTTGCTCGGCGCATTCCTGTTCTGGATGTATTTGTAGGACCGGCCCCGGCCGGGAACGGATTCCCCGCGAGGCGCGGGTCCTACAAATACCGTAGGACCGGCCCCTGGCCGGGAACGGCTTCCCCGCGAGGCGCGGGTCCTACAGGCCTGAAATAGCCGTGATCCGCGCTGTGCGCAGTGCCTCCCCTAACGCCTTGCCACTGATGCCCTGTTGCTGCAGGGCGCCGCTGTCCACTGCCTGTACCGTTGCCAGTGCCTGTACCAGGTATTCCCGGTTGAAATCCTCGTTGTGCACGCGCGCATCACCCGCACATACCTGCAGCAACCTTGCAAAACGTTCCGGTCGGCGCAATGCATCGGTATTTTCCAGCAGACCCATCACGGACTCCGGTTCCAGCCGGTCAGCCGCCAGTAGCTGCCTGCGGTGGGCCAGTATCAGCTGCCCGAGTTCGCGGTACGGATTCGGCAGCCGCACGCGGTCACACAGGGTATTGAGCGAGTCCCGGTTGAAGGCATCCTGCTCCAGCCGGTCGATATCGCACACCAGCCCGGCGAACCGTGCCGCCGGGTCCTGGCTGTCGGGTACGACCGTGTCCAGTGTGAGCAGCGGGCTGGCCTGTCCATGTGTGCTGCCGGATTCGGCAACATACAGGGGTTCGACTTCCGGGAACAGACGCGCCAGCGCACTACAACCCTGCAGTACCGAAAAGAAACGTGACGGGGTCTTTTCACCAAGTGCCTTGACGAGTTCGGCGCACACCCGTTCCGGGACCAGGTGATCGACCTCGCCGTCCTGCACCATATGCCGCATCAGTATGTTGGTCCCGTGCGCCACCTTGAAGCCCTGGTGCGCAAAGCGCGCGGCAAAGCGCGCAATGCGCAGGATGCGCACCGGGTCTTCGGCAAACGCCGGCGACACGTGGCGCAGCACGCCGTCATTCAGGTCGGCTGCGCCGTTGCAGGGGTCGATCAGTTCACCGTCCGCTGTCTCCGCCATGGCATTGATGGTCAGGTCGCGGCGTAGCAGGTCCTGCTCCAGCGTGATGTCGGCCGTCGCACAGGTTTCGAAACCGGTATAACCGTGCCCCGTCTTGCGCTCGGTGCGTGCCAGTGCGTATTCCTCCTGTGTCTCCGGGTGCAGGAATACCGGGAAGTCCCTGCCGACCGGCCGGTAGCCCAGCTGCCGCATTTCCTCCGGCGTGCTGCCGACCACGACCCAGTCGCGTTCACTCACGGGCAGGCCGAGGTGCTTGTCGCGCACGGCACCGCCGACCAGGTAAATTTCCACTTTTCTAGGTGCGTTTCGAGTGTTGGCGAAACCGGTTGTAGTGACCGCGCATATTGCGTGCCGCCAGGTAGCCGGGAACGATGGTACTGACGGGTGTCGGCGTGAGACCGAGGTCCGGCAGGGCATTGTGATCACAGACACTGTCATGTTGCAGGGAATAATAATTGTCGATGCTGAATGGTTTGCCCGGTACCAGGCCAAGCGCGCGTGCCTGCAGCTTCGACAGGCCGTTGCCCAGCCCGACGATAATGCGCCGCAGGCCAAGTGTATCGCGGGTGTACTCGACCAGCTGTTTCAGGGTGTAACTTTCCGGACCACAGAGCTCGAGGTATTGTCCAACCGTGGTTTGATCTGCAAGTGTGCGGCACATCGCTTCCGTAACATCTCCCACATAGACAGGTGCAAACCGGCTGTTCGGGCAGGCCAGTGGAAATACACCGGGAGTGAGTTTCAGCAGGGTGGCAAAGCGGTTGAAAAAACTGTCACCCGGTCCGAAGATGACCGAGGGCTGGAAACTGGTAACGGCCAGTCCCTGATAGGCAGCGGAATGCACATGGTTCTCGCCGCTGCCCTTGGTTTTCAAATAGCGGCTGTGGTGTCTGTTGCTGTCGGCATTAAGAGCGCTCATATGCAGCAGGCGCTCTACACCGCATTCTACGGCTGTTGCGGCAACAAGTTCGGGAAGCTCGGCATGCAGCCGTATAAACGTGTTTTCCCTGCCGCCGGTTTCGTTGAGAATGCCGACCAGGTTGATGACGGTGGCGGCATCCTCGAAGTTGTCCCGCAACATGTCCGGGTTGAAGATGTCCGCCTCAATCAGGCTGACATCCTGGTTGACCGTGAGCGAGCGGTGCCGATCACGCCGGCGGGTGAGCACCGTTACCCGGTAGCCATGCCGTGTTAACCGGTGTACGAGGTGCCTGCCGACAAAACCGGTGCCGCCAAGGATGCAAACCGTGTTGTTTTTCATGTATCGCCCGTTGTTAATCATTCAATCGATGTTAATGGAAATATAGTATACGGTTCTCAGGAACCGGATTGCGCGTAATAATCTTCCGTGTATACCGTTGGCATGCGTTGTTTCAGCCGCGTCAACGGTAGTTCCAGGCGCCAGTCATAGATGGTGTTGTACGCCAGCACGCGCTGCACGTACTTGCGGGTCTCCCGGTACGGGATGGTCGCCACCCAGGAGACAGCCGTCCGGGTGTCCTGTTCCGGGAGCCAGCGCCGCACCCGGTGCGGGCCGGCATTATAGGAGGCGCTCGCGAGCACCGGGTTGTCCCCGTAGCGGTCCATGACCTCGCGCAGGTAGGCGGTGCCGAGCCGGATGTTATGGTCGATATCCAGCAGGCCGCTGGTGCCCGTCCAGCGGATGTCATGCTTTCGCGCCGTCTGCTTGCCGGTTGCCGGCATCAGCTGCATCAACCCGCGGGCACCCGCCGGCGAGCGCGCATCCCGGGTAAATGCGCTTTCCTGGCGAATCACGGCAAACACGTAACCGGGTTCCAGTCCGGCCAGTTTTGCATAGTGCCGCACGCGGTCCTCGTGCTCGAGCGGGAAGCGCAGCTTCAGATCATCATAATCACCGGTCTGTGCCACCGTCAGGATGGCGCGGTCATTCCAGCCCCATTGCCCGGCGAGCACCGCGGCCAGCTTCAGTTCGTCATGCGTCATGTCCTGGGTGGTGTAGAACCATTCACGGCGCGCATCGCTCAGCATGTCCGCGCGCAACAGTTCGTGTGCACGCACCAGGCCGGGCTCGTGGCTTAACCGGTTGAGCGCCGCCGCATCGGCTGCCAGTGGCCTGTCGCCCATCACATACGGCCACTCCAGGTAGTCCGCGGCCAGAAAGCCGTGATAACTGCGCTCCTGTGCCAGGGCTGCAAACAACTCGGTCGGTGGTGGACCGTCGGCGTGTTTCTCCATTGCAACGGCATGCCAGTAACGCCATTCATCCGTGTCCTGTTCCTCCGCCGGCAGGTTCCTGGTGCGCTCGAGTACCGCGGCCCAGTCACTGTTGCCGATGGCGGCGCGCAGCTGCCACTCGCGAATACGCTGGTCCTGTTGCGACGCTGGCAGCGCGACCAGCCAGTCATAGGCCTCCGGCAGGTGCTGCTGCGCGGCCGACAGCGCGATATAACGCTCCACGGAGCCGCGTTGTTCGTCGGTAAACGAGTAGCCGGTCCGGATGGACTCCCATTTGCGGTGTGCCTGTTCCGGGTCAAACCGGGCAAGACGCCGCAGGGCATGCAGGATGATGTCGTGTACCACCGCCTTGTTCATGTCGAGGCGCGGGTTTTTCAGGGTGGCGCTCGGGTTGCTGTGCGCCCTGCGCCAGAGTTTTACCCAGTCGGCGTCCCTTGCCGGCAGTTTGCGTGCAAGCCAGTCCGCCAGCGCCGGCTGGTTGTTCTGCATCGCCAGCCGGATGCGCTCCCAGCGCAGTTCGTCACTGACGAGACCCTTTTCGTACAGGTATTTGAAGGCCGGGTCACAGGCGTCGAGTTGTGATTTTCCGACTAGCCACAACGGGATAATGTCCGCGGCGATGTCTTTGGTGTCACCGGTTTCGAGGCGTGCCTGCAGGGAATGACATTGCAGCTTGACGCTGCCACTCACGTCGTAGTATTCGAGAAACTGCTGCCAGCGCCGTTGCCGCGCGAGGCTGTAGAGCCACGCCTGTTTCAGGCGCTTGCTGACGGGCTGGTCTGCCCAGGTCTTCAGGAAGCGGTCAATCTCGCCCGTGTCGGCATGGCTGATGCGCTGGCGCAGCTCCATGTATTCCAGGTAGGAATACAGCGGGTAGC
>JAUVNM010000325.1 GCA_030599705.1 Gammaproteobacteria bacterium | reverse complement strand
TGATACCCGGGAACAGCTGGTCCGGAAGGCCCGAGGGGCTGTTCTACGTCGACCTCAAGGGCAGCAGTCCGCCGAAAACCTGCATGCGCCTCGAGTCGCCGGTTTCCGGTGAGGAACCTTTCCTGCTGGATGCGCGTGAGGCCCTGGCGGAGGTCCGGGAACGTCTGTCCCAGACACCGGTCAAGGTGCGTGAGCAGAGCCCCGAAGCCATGGTGCTGCGCCGGTTGTTACCGGAAGAGCCCGACCCGCGGGAAACCCGTGCGGAGCGTTATCCCGACAGCCGCTGGGTCGAGTTGCTGCTTGGACTCGAGCATATCCATGCGTACCAGGTCTCGATCACCCGCTCGCGTACCGGGACCGGTGAGCCTGACGGCGGCTCCGGCTCAAAAGCGCCTTCGCCCTGTCGTATTCTCGATACCAGTGTTGGCGGCATGCGCCTAGCCTGGGATGACGGCGCCGCCGGTGATGCACGGGTAGGTGAATTACTGGGTGTGCTGGAAGAGGGAAAACGTCTGCAGCTAGCCGTTATACGTTCCATCCACGCCTCTCGTGAAAGCGGGATGGAGTTCGGGGTGCAGTTGATTGCCGGTGCATCCGCCGCGGTTTATTGTCGCGGGCTGGATGATGCAGATGGCCATGCCTGCTGCGCACTGTTTATGCCGGCAAACGAGGACGCAGGGGTCTCGGCAACACTGATTGCGGCCACGGGTTTTTATGCCAGGGGCAGGCGCATGTTGATCGACGTCTCCGGCAGGGAAATTCGCGCCTGTGCCGGGCGCAATGTACTCGATGGCCCGATTGTTGACCGCTTCGAGTTTTCTGCTGATAGTGGCGAGGTGCATTCATGAACAAGAACATTCCCGTCGGCATCAAGATCACAGCGGATAACAAGTGCGGCTTCTGCACGAATTCCAAGTGTTGCACCTATATTACCGAGGAGCTGGCAACGCCGCGCTCCATGCATGATTTCGATCACCTGCTGTGGCAGTTGTCACACAAGGATGTGCAGGCCTACAAGGACGAGGAGGGCTGGTACCTGCTGGTGCATAATCCCTGCACCCACCTGCAACCGGATGGCCGTTGCGGCATCTATGATGACCGGCCGCAGATCTGCCGCGAGTACAGCAATGACTTTTGTGAGTTCGACCAGGCGGCAGACGAGGGTTTCGAGCTGTTCTTCGAGAGCTATGCATCGCTGTACCAGTATGTTCGAAAACGTTTCAAGACCTGGGGCAAGTATGCCGCCAGTCGGGGCTAGGGAAGTTCTGATTAATCCGTCATTCCGGCGAATGCCGGAATCCAGTAGGGCCGAATTCATTCGGCCATCGGCGTTTCAACGCGATCTGTCATCCAGATGTTGGCCGAATGAATTCGGCCCTACAACTCAATTATCAAAAATTTCCGGGTTCTGTCCTCAGAATTCTGGGGTAATTTCCCTGAAACTGTCTATACAAGGAAATTCAGCCACTTCTCTTGGTGGTGACTGGCTGTCCGGCCGGCGCACCGCCAGCAGGTGACTGATGCCGAAGTCGCGTGCGGTGCGCAGGATCGGCAGACTGTCATCGACAAACAGCGTCGCCTCCGGCCGGAAGCTTTCCTGTTCTCCAAGGGACTCCCAGAAGCGCGGGTCTTCTTTCGGGTAGCCGATATCGTGGGCGCAGACGAGTGCATCGAAATGCGGCTCCAGCCCGGTGCGCGCCATTTTCAGTGCCAGGCTTTTTGCGTGTGCATTGGTGAGCAGCACGGTGCGTATTCCCGAGCGGCGCGTGAAATCCAGGAACTCGACAACGTGTTCGTGGACCGCAATAAGGTGATCGATTTCCTCCTTGAGTGCGGCAATGTCCAGGCCCAGTTCCCGCGTCCAGTATTCCACGCAATACCAGTCCATGGTGCCTTCCTTGTCACGGAATTTCGGGAACAGGTCTGAGCGGGCGGTTTCGATATCGAGGTTATGGCGCTCGGCATAGCGTAATGGCACGTGTTCGCGCCAGAAATGATTATCGAAATGCAGATCGAGCAGGGTGCCGTCCATGTCGAGGAAGATGCTGTCGATCTCACGCCAGGGGATCATAATTTATATGCCTGCTTGATTCATTTTTCGTCATTTTTCGTCATTCCCCGCGAGGCGCGGGTCCTACAGGCTATACAGTAGGACCGGCCCCCGGCCGGGAATAGCGTTCTACGCTTCGCCCGGAATGACGATTTAATCTAATATAAACGTCATCCCGATAATTGCCTGTATGGTATCAGATCGAACCACTCTGCCAATTGCCGGTGCAACAATGACCCCTGACAGGTTACGTGAATTGACACAACTTGCCCTGGTTTCCCTGTTGCTGGCGGGTGTGATGGCTGGCCAGGCACTAGCGGACTTCCCGGACGATTTCGATGCCGGCGCCATCAACGAGGGGGAACTGGAATTGCTGGCGCGTCCACCGGGCGCGTCCGTACATACACACCATAACCGCATCCACCTGACAGCCGCCAGCCTGGTCGACGGCTGGGCGCGCCTGTACCAGTGCCATACCCACCTTGACCCGGTAGCGGCCGCGCAGATTGTGTTCCGGCCCGGCCGGATCCGGCAGTTGCAGGTGGAGCAGCATACCGGCATTGAATCGGTCGCTGTCGAAGGGGACACGGTGCAACTGGTAGCGGTCACCCCCGGTGCGCAGCTGTGCCTCTCGGCTGAATCCCGGGTGGTCGTCCCGCAGCCGGACGGGGGGTTCCTGGTGCGCAATGGCCCGTTCATGCGCAGCTTTCTGGATGGTTTTTATCCCATGCACGTGTTGCTGGAAATCAGTCTGCCACCGGGCCGCTGGACGCTGCTGCGTAGCGAGCCCAATCCTCAGCCGGGGTTTAGCG
>JAUVNM010000202.1 GCA_030599705.1 Gammaproteobacteria bacterium | reverse complement strand
CGCTCCGAACCGCAAGCGTGACAGTGATTTCTTCCTGCGCCGCGCGCGTCTCGGGGTGCGCGGAACCCTGAATCCGGTTAGCAAAGACATCGATTATTTCCTGCTGACCGAGTGGGGTGACAATGGTGTGACCCGCGACGGGAACACCGTCCGTCTGCTCGATGCATCCACCAGCTTCAACCAGTTGTCACGCGGCAGGGACGAGAATGGCCTGGACAACCTGGGAGTGCGTTTGCGTATGGGCCAGTTTCTGTTTTCCCAGACCTCGGAGGCCCTGTCACATTCGACACCGACACGTCGCGTGCACGTCTTTATGCCGGAGATGACGTTCCAGAATGCCATTCGCCGCATGGCCAGTGATAACGGGCGTTACAATTTTCCCGACTCGGTTGCGGCGAGTGCCGGACGAGATATCGGCGTCGAGCTATTCGACTGGGTCGAGTTCCCGTCAGCCACCGGCGGGCCATGGGAATTTACCTATTCGGCCGCGCTTGGCAATGGCACCACAATCAGTGAATGGAACCGCAATAATAACTACCGGAAGTACTACTGGTTATCGTTTGCAAAGTTGTTTGACGATACCCGCGGCCCGCGCCGGCATGATGTCATGGTGTATGGCTGGTACCAGAAGGGTGATGTGCTGTTCAATACCGATATCGACGGCAACGGGATTGATGATCTCGATATTGCCACTGGCGACTACAACCCGGCCGGTCCGGTGGATGTCAATACCGGGCAGACCATCGGTCCGGTCAGTCGTGGCACGCGTGTTACAAAGAACGGTTTCGAGCAGAATTATGAACAGAAGTACTGGGGTATCGGCATGGAATATTTTGACAAGCCGTTTGCCAGTCTCGGACAGATGCGCTTCGAGGCCGAATACTCCAGGGTCAAGGATCTGACATTTGATGGCGCCCAGTTTCCATCGTCCGAGGTCAACCCGGACAACGGCGGCTTCCAGAGTATCCGCTATGACACCAATGGTAAGAACGAAGGCTGGTATGTCGATATTGGTTACGATATTCAGCAGCATCTCGGCATCAGCCGGCGTACCACGCTCAATCTTCGCTATGACGAATACGATCGCAACCAGGGTAATCGGGAACGTGAGGCCAACTGGAAGATCTGGTCGCTGACCGGTGAATATTTCATCCACAAGAATTCCCGGGCCACCGTCAGCTACCAGTGGCGGGATGTCAGCGCCGATAACCGTTCCGGTGCGGCGCGCACCAACGGCAACGCGGTACTGGAGGGAATCGACCAGCGCCTCGGCATCCAGCTGACGCTGGTATTTGGCCATACCTTGCTGCCGTAACTGCCATGACAATCGCAAGCCTTTCGTGCAAAATGCCCGCATGGTTCACTCTCACATCACGCGATGACTGACCTGGCCCCGGCAATCTATCCCTGGCTTGATAGTCACCTGCAGCGGGCCGGCGACCTGCTCCGGCAGGGGCGCATGCCGCATGCCTTGCTGGTGACGGGCCTCCCGGGCCTCGGCAAGTCGGCCTTCGCCAGCCACCTGGCCGCCCTGTTGATCTGTGAAGACCGCGGTGAGGGCCATACCGCCTGCGGACACTGTAGCGCTTGCAAGCTGCAGGCGGCCGGTAACCATCCGGACTATTCTTGTGTGACGTTCGCGGTCGACGAGAAGACCGGGAAGGTCAGCACCGTCATCAAGGTTGACCAGATCCGGGCACTGTCAGAGAAGCTTTCCCTCAGCCGCCACGGTGCGGGATACAAGGTGGCCATCGTGCAACCGGCGGATGCCCTCAATATCAATGCCGCCAACAGCCTGCTAAAGACCCTCGAGGAACCAGCCGATAACACGGTACTGGTCCTGGTCAGTTCGCAGCCCGGGCGCTTGCCGCCCACGATCCGCAGCCGCTGCCAGCAGTTCAGGATCGGTGTGCCGGAAGCGGATGTCGCACTGGAATGGCTGGCAGGACAGTATGACGGCCCCGGGCCCGGGACGTTACTCCGGCTGGCAGACGGGGCCCCGCTCAGGGCGCTGGCGCTGGCACAGGAGAATGCGCTGCAGGAACGCCGGGCCCGGTTCGATACACTGGTCGGACTGTGCAACGGCAGCCAGGAACCGGTCAGCGTGGCGCAGGCCTGGGCGAAGGACGAGGATCTGAAGGGGCTGGGCTGGATGCGGGAATGGCTCATGGACCTGCTGAAGATCCGGCTGACCGGCCAGATTGATGGCATTCATGGCATCGACCTGGCCGAGCGCCTGCAGCGGCTTGCCAGCAAGCTGGACAGCAGGGTACTGTTCCGGCAGCTTGATGCGGTCAACCGCAACCTGCGGTTGACGGACAGCAGCCTGAACCGGCAACTGGTGATGGAAGAGGTACTGCTGGCATGGGTTGACCGGCGCAGTTGAAGGATAGTAGCAATCGATTCACAGGACAGGGGTGTACACATGAACCAGCAGGCAACAGCACCGAGACAGGGTATTCTTTCACTGACCATCAAGGACAAGAGCGCCTTGTATGCCGCCTACATGCCGTTCATCAGCGGCGGCGGTTTGTTTATCCCGACCAAAAAGAACTACAAGCTTGGAGACGAGGTGTTCATGCTGCTGACCCTGATGGAAGAAACGGAAAAGATCCCGGTCGCCGGCAAGATTATCTGGATCACGCCCGTCGGGGCACAGGGCAACCGCGCCGCCGGTATCGGCGTCCAGTTCAGCGACCAGGACGAGGGCACGGCCCGCAACAAGATCGAGACCTATCTCGCCGGGGCGCTGGAAGCCGACCGGCCGACGCATACCATGTAGTCTGGCTGGCGGAATAAATTCCGCCCTACAAAGCAAGGTGTTGTAGGGCCGAATTTATTCGGCCTGGTACAAACTGAGCCACTACGAGCGATTCCGGTTGCGGTAGCTGTAAAACTGATTATCATTTAGCCCCTGATACCACAGGGGCTTTTTTATGCTCGTCGATTCCCATTGCCATCTTGATATGCTGGACCTCGCGTCATTCGACGGCGGACTGGACGGGGTGATTGCCGTTGCCCGGGCGTCCGGTGTCGGGCACATGCTGTGCGTGTCCGTCAATCTCGAGGACTACCCGGCCATGCTGGCGCTGGTGGAAGACCGCGACGAGGTCAGCGTGTCCGTTGGCGTGCATCCGAATACGCGCGAGGGCAGGGACCCGACACCGGCCGAGCTGGTCGAACTGGCCGCGAACCCGAAGGTGATCGCCATCGGCGAGACCGGGCTGGACTATTTTCGCAGCGAGGGCGTGCTCGACTGGCAACGCCAGCGCTTCCGCAACCATATCGAGGCGGCAAAGCTGTGCGGCAAACCGATCATTGTGCATAGCCGCGATGCGCGTGAAGACACCCTGCAGATCCTGCGCGATGAAAACGCGGGGGAGGCCGGCGGGGTGATGCACTGTTTTGCCGAGAACTGGGACATGGCGCAGCGTGCCCTGGAACTGGGCTTCTATATCTCGTTCTCGGGGATCGTGACCTTCAAGAGTGCAGCCGAATTGCAGGAAGTAGCGGAAAAAGTACCGCTGGAGCGGATGCTGGTCGAGACCGACTGCCCCTATCTCGCTCCCGTGCCGCATCGCGGCAAGCCGAACCAGCCGGCCTGGACGCGTCATACCGCCGAGTTCATCGCCGGGTTGCGTGGTGATTCCTACGAGGCGATTGCCGCGGCAACCACGAACAACTTCAATACCCTGTTTCGGCCAATGGTTACCCATTCCCGGCCGGGGGCCGGTCCTACCGTTCGATCCTAGTGCTGCCGGGATTCGCACCTCATTCGTAGGACCCGCGCCCCGCGGGGAATGTTAACCGATTCCTACCGTTCAACCTTCCTTTGGCACCGCTCGCGGTTTACGATTGTCGTCCACCGCCACATAGGTCACATCGGCCTCGGTAACCTGCACGCACTCAGGGTGTTTCCCGTGGCGCTCGGCAAAGGCGCGGACGTGCACCGTAAGGGATGTTTTACCGACGTGGGTGATCTCGGCATAGCAGCTGATCAGGTCACCGACGAAGACCGGCTGCTTGAACAGGAAGGAATTTACCGAGACGGTAACGACGCGTCCCTGCGCGCGCCGCCGTGCGACGATACTGCCGGCAATGTCCACCTGTGACATGATCCAGCCGCCGAAGATGTCACCGGCGGAATTGGTGTCGGCCGGGGTGGCCATCACCCGGATGGCGAGGTCGGTGTTGTCGGGCAGCTGTTCGCAGTCGGTCATCGGTCAAGGGCGCTACTGGTGTCCCGCATACATCGCGTCGATCTCACCGGCGAAATGGTCCAGGATGCGGTTGCGCTTGAGCTTCAGCGTCGGGGTGATCAGGCCGTCCTCGATGGTCCACGCATCCAGGCTGCACGCGGCGCGGCGTACCTGCGCATAGCCGGGGAATTCGGACAGCAGGCCACCGAGCTTTTCACACACGGCCTTTTCCAGG
>JAUVNM010000159.1 GCA_030599705.1 Gammaproteobacteria bacterium | reverse complement strand
GCCGGTATTGCTGGCGGAGGCCCGGCACATACATGCAGAAGATATCGAGGCCAACCGGCAGATGGGCGTGCACGGTGCGGCCGTCATCGACGCCGGTTCCTCCGTGTTGACCTATTGCAATACCGGATCCCTCGCTACCGGTGGCTACGGCACTGCGCTGGGCGTGATTCGCAGCGCCTGGGCTGCCGGCACGTTGCAGCAGGTGTATGCCAGTGAAACCCGCCCCTGGCTGCAGGGTTCACGGCTGACCGCATGGGAACTGGTCCGGGACCGGATTCCGGTCACCCTGATTACGGATAACGCGGCCGGTTACCTGATGCAGAACCGGCGGCTGCAATGGGTGATTACCGGTGCGGACCGGGTGACCGCCAACGGGGATGTGATCAACAAGATCGGCACCTCGAGCCTGGCCGTCAACTGTCGCCATTACGGGGTTGGTTTTATGGTCGTGGCCCCCGGTTCCACACTGGACTTTGGTCTTGACAACGGTGCGCTGGTCGAAATCGAGCAGCGCTCCGGGGACGAGGTGCTGACCCTGGGTTCCCGGCGAATTGCCGCGGCGGGCGCGACGGCGTGGAACCCGGCCTTCGATGTCACTCCCGCGGAACTGGTTGACTGCCTGGTGACCGAGCGGGGGGTGATCAGAGCCCCGGACCGGACAAAACTGGCGGTCCTGAAGTCAGACTGATGGATATTCACCAAATGGCCCCGAGGACCGGCAGATAATTGATACAGGCCCTGAGCGCCCTCAGAATGGCCTGTTTTTCTGATGTAGTGGGGGAGGCGAGTATGCTAAGATTGCCCGTCTTGTTTGCTGTCGAGGCCCCCAGACGGTTTTCTGCCTGCGGCGGCACTGTTACAGAGATGCTTGGCCCATACCCGTATGAACGAATTCGCGAAAGAAGTGCTGCTCGTCAATCTCGAAGACGAGATGAAGCAGTCGTACCTCGATTACGCCATGAGCGTCATCGTGGGGCGTGCCCTGCCGGATGTCCGTGACGGCCTGAAGCCGGTGCACCGCCGTGCCCTGTACGCCATGAGAGAACTGGGCAATGACTACAACAAGCCCTACAAGAAATCCGCCCGTATTGTCGGTGACGTGATCGGCAAGTATCACCCGCATGGCGACACGGCGGTATACGACACCATCGTGCGCATGGCGCAACCGTTCTCATTGCGCTACATGCTGGTGGACGGCCAGGGTAACTTCGGTTCCGTGGACGGCGACTCGCCGGCGGCCATGCGCTACACCGAAGTGCGCATGGCACGCATTGCGCATGAACTGATCGCCGACCTTGACAAGGAGACGGTCGACTTTGTTGCCAACTACGACGAGACCGAGCATGAGCCGTCGGTATTTCCGACGCGGGTTCCGAACCTGCTGGTCAACGGGTCGGCCGGTATCGCCGTTGGCATGGCGACCAACATCCCGCCGCACAACCTGACGGAAGTCATCAACGCCTGCCTTGCCCTGATCGAAAATCCGGACATCGAAATCGCCGGCCTGATGGAACACGTGCCGGGTCCCGATTTTCCGACAGCCGGCATCATCAACGGGGTGCGCGGCATTCACGAGGCCTACCGGACCGGGCGCGGCCGTATCTACATTCGTGCCCGCAGCCATGTCGAGAGCAATGACAGCAAGGGACGCCAGTCCATCGTAGTCACCGAGCTGCCCTACCAGGTGAACAAGGCGCGCCTGCTGGAGAAGATCGCGGAACTGGTCAAGGACAAGAAGGTTGACGGCATTTCCGGCCTGCGCGACGAGTCGGACAAGGATGGCATGCGTATGGTCGTCGACCTGAAGCGTGGTGAAGTTGCCGAGGTCGTGCTCAACAATCTGTACCAGCACACCCAGCTGCAGAGCGTGTTCGGGATCAACATGGTGGCGCTGGTCGACGGGCGGCCGCGACTGCTGAACCTGAAACAGTGCCTGGAGGCGTTTGTTCGCCACCGCCGTGACGTGGTGACCCGGCGCACGGTGTTTGAACTGCGCAGGGCGCGCCAGCGCGCCCATATCCTCGAAGGCCTGGCCGTGGCGCTGGCCAACATCGATGAGGTGATTGCCCTTATCAAGGGTTCCAGCAACCGCGCCGCCGCGAAGCAGGCGTTGATGGAACGCAGCTGGGAACCGGGCCTGGTAACGGCCATGCTGGAGCGGGCCGGTGCGGACGCCTCGCGCCCGGAAGGCCTGGCACCAAACTGCGGACTGACCGAGTCCGGTTACTACCTGTCCGATATCCAGACGCAGGCCATTCTCGACCTGCGCCTGCACCAGCTGACCGGTCTGGAACAGGACAAGATCACAGTCGAATACAGGGAATTACTGGACGAAATTGATGAGTTACTCAGGATTCTTGGCGATCCGGACCAGCTCATGGAAGTGATCCGCGGCGAGCTGACCGGGCTGCGCGATACCTTTGGCGATGCGCGCCGCACCGAGATCATGACCGACCACCTGGATCTCAAGCTGGAAGACCTGATCACCGAGGAGGATGTCGTCGTTACCCTGTCGCATGCCGGGTATGCGAAATCACAACCGTTAAGTGATTACCGTGCACAGCGGCGTGGCGGTCGCGGCAAGAGTGCGACCAACATCAAGGAAGAGGATTTCATCGACAAGCTGTTTATCGCCAGTACCCACGACACCATCCTGTGCTTCTCCAGCCGGGGCAAGGTCTACTGGCTCAAGGTATACGAGCTGCCACAGGCCGGACGCGCCGCGCGCGGCAAGCCGATCGTCAACCTGTTGCCGCTGGATGCCGGTGAACGTATCAATGCGATTTTGCCGATCCGGGAATTCGACAAGGACCATTTTGTTTTTATGGCAACGGCCAACGGCACGGTCAAGAAGACCTCGCTGGCAAACTTTGCCCGTCCGCGTGCCAGCGGCCTGATTGCCGTCGACCTGCGCGACGGCGACTACCTGGTTAATGTGGCCATTACCGATGGTTCCCGCGATGTCATGCTGTTCAACAATGTCGGCAAGGTCATCCGTTTTAAAGAGGTGGATGTACGGCCCATGGGTCGTACCGCGTGCGGCGTGCGCGGCATCAAGCTGAAAGGCGGCCAGCGTGTCATCTCGATGATTATCGCGAGCGCCAGCCCGGTATTGACCGCCACCGAAAACGGCTTCGGCAAACGCACCATGGCAGATGATTACCCGGTCTACGGACGTGGCGGACAGGGCGTGATTGCCATCCAGGTCACCGAGCGCAATGGCGATGTCGTCGGTGCCGTGCATGCGGATGACAGCGACGAGGTCATGTTGATCAGTGGCGGTGGAACGCTGGTACGCACGCGCGTCAACGAGATCTCCGTCATGGGCAGGAATACCCAGGGGGTCCGGCTGATTTCACTGACCAGTGGCGAGAAACTGGTCGGTATCGAGCGCATTGTCGAGGTCAGGGATGATGATATGGACAGCGCAGACGCTGAATAATCCCGCACGGTGACGGAACTCTATAATTTCAGTGCCGGACCGGCGGTACTGCCTGCGGAGGTCCTGCGCCGGGCGCGGGATGAACTGCTCGACTGGCATGGCTCCGGCATGTCGGTCATGGAAATGAGCCACCGTGGCAAGGAATTCGTCTCGATCGCGGAACAGGCCGAGGCCGACTTCCGTGAACTGCTGGGGATCTCCGCCGAGTACCACGTTTTGTTCCTGCAGGGTGGCGCGACCAGCCAGTTTGCGATGGTGCCGATGAACCTGTTGCGCGGGAAGCCGCAGGCCGACTATATCAATACCGGCGCCTGGTCGAAGAAGGCCATTGCCGAGGCCCGGCGCTATTGTACGGTCAACGTGGCGGCCACGTCCGAGGCCTCCGGTTTCACCACGGTCCCGGCAGCGGACAGCTGGCAGCTGGATGCCGCCGCGGCCTACGTCCACTACACGCCGAATGAAACCATTGGCGGAGTCGAGTTCCACGCGATACCCGGGACCGGGGCGGTGCCGCTGGTTGCCGACATGTCATCTACCATCCTGTCCCGGCCGCTGGATGTTTCCCGTTTCGGTGTCATCTATGCCGGTGCACAAAAGAACATCGGTCCGGCCGGCCTGACGGTGGTCATCGTCCGCAAGGACCTGGCCGGCGCCACGCTCGACGGGACGCCGTCGATGTATGATTACCAGGCACATGCCGACAGCGGCTCGATGCTGAATACGCCGCCCACCTATGGCTGGTACCTGGCCGGGCTGGTATTCCAGTGGTTGCGGGAACAGGGCGGGCTGGCGGCAATGGCGGAGATCAACCGGGGCAAGGCCGCGCTACTGTACGCTGCCATTGATGGCAGCGACTTTTATGCCAGCCCCGTGGACCCCGCGTACCGCTCCTGGATGAACGTGCCATTTACCCTGGCGGATGCCGCGCTCGACAAGGATTTTCTGGAGCAGGCCGGCGCCGCCGGGTTGCTGAACCTGAAGGGCCATCGTTCCGTCGGCGGCATGCGCGCCAGCATCTACAATGCCATGCCCGTGGCCGGCGTAAACGCACTGGTCGGATTCATGCAGGAGTTCGAGCGTACCCGCGGCTGAACAGAATGGACGTCATTCCGGCGCATGCCGGAGGCTCTTCCCCTGATCGAGTGGGTAGCTTACCGTTGTAGGGCCGAATTCATTCGGCCAATCATGACGGCATCTGGATGACAGATCGCGATGAAACGTCGATGGTCGAATAAATTCGACCCTACAGAAAGGAATGTGTCTTGTCTAAGATGGTCAATTTACCCACGCAATCAGGGCTAACTTAAAGGACTGGCGACTGACAATGTACAAGATTCTCACCCTGAACAATATCTCCCCGGTCGGGCTGGATCACTTTCCGCGCGAGTCCTACGAGGTCGCGTCCGAGATCGGTCACCCGGATGCCATCCTGTTGCGGTCGTTCAATATGCATGACATGGAAGTACCGCCATCCGTCAAGGCAATCGGCCGCGCCGGGGCCGGCGTCAACAACATCCCGGTTGACCGGATGAACACAGCCGGCATCCCGGTATTCAATGCCCCCGGTGCGAATGCCAATGCCGTCAAGGAACTGGTGATCGCCGGCATGCTGATGGCGGCGCGCAACCTGACCGGGGGCTGGTCATTTGCACGCTCGCTGGAGGGTGAAG
>JAUVNM010000178.1 GCA_030599705.1 Gammaproteobacteria bacterium | reverse complement strand
GTTCCAGCCAGCCAGCCAGCGATGGCGCCAATTGCCAGCATTATTAGCAGTCCTGTTAAATCCATAATTTCATCTCCTTTGGTAGGGTCGAGGTCATTCGACCGGTGTCATGATGGGCCGAATGAATTCGGCCCTGCGACGTTCCTGCAGTGCAACTTGCAGGCGTGCTTCCGTCTCCGGGCCGCGCAAGAGTGCCTTGAGGAAAACGGCTGTATAGCTTTTGTCCACGATAGCGCCCTTCGCCGCTATCGTGGGTTCCATCAGGTTGTGTAATTCCACGAGGTTGTACCAGGGGGTTCCAGGATACATGTGATGGCCGATATGCCAATTGATGTTGTTCCAGAAAAAACTGTTTACAGGGTTTGAGATGATTGTCCGGGTGCC
Organism: Gammaproteobacteria bacterium; assembly: GCA_030599705.1. GTDB lineage: Bacteria > Pseudomonadota > Gammaproteobacteria > UBA9214 > UBA9214 > SZUA-186. The sequence continues at coordinate 4,340 of JAUVNM010000178.1, read as the reverse complement.
CAACAGTTGCCCTTCATTCCATGGCGTTTCGTAGTGTTCCGCGATAAACCGGACCGAGTTGAACAGGGAAAAGAAAAAGACCGGGATAAGCCACACCTCAAGGGTTTTCGCCAACACCCCGTTATTCACAGCCCAGGCAATCAGCGCCCAGTAACAGGCGATTTTCAACACTGTTTCGAACAGGTGTATGGACCATTTTTTCAGGTTAAATCGCTGAATCGGATAAATCAGGTTGAAGTGCAGGAAACTCAGCACGGCGCCGGCGACGATGTAGGTATAAAAGAGAACAAAGTCCAGAATGCCTCTTTTACCCATGGTGAACGCATCCGGATCCTTTGGAGAGCGGTTGTAGCGATGATGTTCGAGGTGGTCTTCCTTGAATGAAATAAATGAGGCCATAAGAGGAATCATGCAGATGATGCCAAATGCCCAGTTGGCCCACTTTTCTTTAAACAAGGTGTTGTGGGTGCCATCATGCATGAAGGTAACCATACCCATCCACAGGTAGCCGATGCCGATATAAGCAGCCCACCTGCCGGGACCCGAGTCTGTTGTCCATGCCACCCAGGTTAAAAAACCCATGATGCCTGCAAACAGCGGGATCTTGATTAAATTGGGTAACACTCTTTGTTCCCTCAAGCGCTTTACTTCTTCCCGGGACAAAGGTCTATCGGGTATGACAGTCATGTATACAGATATCCATGTGTTTCACGGGTTGGCCGAATGAATTCGGCCCTACGCAGTGGTGGCAGATTATAACGGATTGGCTCGTCGCAGGTGCTTGCACGGGTAAGCCCCTGAATGCAAGGCGTTTCCCGACCCGGCTTTCGGGTCACGAGAACACTAAAGATGTTTTTCGATGGGCAGCAGTCCCATGAACCAGGTACTGAAACGGCGCCAGAGGCCGACCTCTGGCTCCGAGTAGTAACGGACCTCCTCGCCATCGTTTTCGGTTATCCAGACCAGGCGCTCAAGCCCGGTTTCCGTCTCGGGCTCGAGCATCACCCGGTAGCTGTTAACGGGCTGGATGCCCTCCTCCATGTAAGCCAGCACCTGCGCTGCCAGTGCTTCGCTTTTAACCAGGATGACGATCTCCGTGTTCAGCGCGATGGAGCGTGGATCCACATTAAATGAGCCGATCGCAACGAGTTCCCGGTCCACCACAAAGGCCTTGGTATGCAGGCTTGCCCTCGATCTGCCGGCCAGTGGAGACCAGTTTCTCTTGACACGACTTGCATAGGGCCGCAATTCATAGATTTCCAGGCCGTTCCGGAGCAGGTCGCGGCGGTATTTTGCATAACCGGCATGTGCCGCCGCGACATCGTTGGTTGCCAGGGAGTTGGTGAGCAGGCGCTGCCGGATGCCCCGCTCCTGGTTTAACCGGGTCCGCTCCACTCCTTCCGGGCCGGGGATCACGTACGCGGCCTCGATCATGACCTCGTGGTCCTTTTCCACACCCAGCTGGATCAGGTGGTCTGCCACCTCCTCCTCCCTGGTCTCCAGCTTGTCCGGCTCGTCATACAGCGCCCTGGCAGGAGCCCAGATAAAATCGTCCCGGACCTCATTTAGCTTGGCCATCACGACATCGCTGGTGGTATCGATGGGATAGGGAAAGTCCTTGACCTCCTCCACCCAGTCATAAAGTCGCGCTTTTCTTTCCTGGAACTCCTGTTGAGACATTTTCTCGTCGATGATGAAGCTGACAGGTACGGCGAATTCACTGTTCCAGTAGCGATCAAAGCTGCTGGAAACTTCCTGCACGACCGGTCCGACCACCGTCAGGTCCAGGTCCCGGAAATTCGCGACCGTATCCACACCGAAATAATCGTCCCCGATATTACGGCCACCGACGATAGCGATTGCATTATCGACAATGAAGGCCTTGTTGTGCATACGATGATTGAGCCGCTCGAGGCCGAACACAAATTCAAGCGTACGGAAGCTGCGGTTCGCATAAGGATTGAACACCCGGATCTCGATATTCGGATGGAAATCCATGCGTGCGAACCTGAAGTCCGTGTCCTTGGTCGTAACGTGGTCGAGCAGCATGCGCACCCGCACACCGCGGTCGGCCGCGCGCATCAAGCGCTCCGCAAGCACGATTCCCGAGGTATCCACCTCCCAGATATAGTATTGAACATCGATGCTCTTCTCGGCCTGGTTCGACAGGCCGGCGCGGGCACGAAAACCCCACTCCCCCGTGGGCACCAGAACCATCCCGGATTCTCCGGGGTGGGCGGTGATCTCGGGCTGGAAGAATTGTCCCAACACAGTCTCTGCCGGATCGGCAAGGGCCGTGGATGGCGTGCGATCATAATCAACAGGAATGGTAGTTGCGCATCCAGTGAGCAACAGGATGGCAGAAAACAACAGTGTCAGGCGGACTGGCATAGCCCTCTACGCATTCCGGTCCCACATCACAACGCAGTCGGCCTTTTCCGCGGCCTTCAGCAAGTCAATCAGTGGCAGGGCGCGCTGCGTGAGACTGACAGTTTCCTCGTCATCGTCTTCCTCCCCGGAGCTGTCCGGGAGGCTCGTCTTCGACCCGGTTTCGATCCCGTGCTGCAGGCGCTCCAGTGCCAGCGGGATATCCTCCGCCTTGAAGGCCCCGGGTACCGTGCCGCTGTGCCCCATCAGCTTGAGCAGTTGCACAGCCACGTCTCCGAACATGGTGATGTCCGCGTACGCCGAACTGGTAAATGTTACTAGCATGGCTAGCGCCCGCGACCGCCGGCTGGTCTCGCGGCCGGTCGCTGTGCAGGGCGATGTACAGGCAGTTGCACAGGCCGTTCGCCGGGCCGATTCTGGAGGGCCTCGCGACGCCGGGCACGGTCATACGGGCTCAGGTTCCCGTCATCATAGTTCTGGATAACCTCGGTCGGCTGGACTTCTTCCGGAACCTGCTCCGCTGGCCGGGATGCACGCCCGGCACGCGCTGCGCCCATCTCGTTGGCCTGAGATTCCATGCGCTTCACGCGTTCCACGCTTTCCCGGTGCTGGGCCTCGGTCGGCGCCGGCTGCACATCGATCTGTTTAACATCAACGGCTGCAGGTGGCGGTTCATCAGAAAATATCACCTCACCATTTTTGTCCACCGAGCGGTAGATCTTCTCGGCAACCACGCCATTGGAGAACAGGCAGATTGCAAGTATATAAACGGCTTTGTTTGATAATCGCATGGGCCTGGTTCCTCATCCTGTTAGCGTTATTGGCCGAATGAATTCGGCCCTACAACTATATAAAATTGACTACTGTGCAAACCCGAACGTCACATATTCCCCGAGCGCCTGCCGGATATGCTTCACAGTCACCGGCTTGCCGAACAGCGGCCCGTCCCAGTAGCCGCAAGCCATTTTCTCAACCCCAGGCTGTTGGTCGGACTGCAGGCGAAACACCATGTAGAAATTCATGATATCGGGCTGCGAGATCCATTCGCGCTGGCTGGAGGTATTGGTAATCAGGAAGGTACCCGGATTGATGGTCTGTGGCCCGGGATTCCTGACCTCGAAACTGCAATTAACGGTGTACTGATCCACCGTGCCGGTGGCCTGCCCTTGCTGCAGCTTGATATGTGCCTGTCCGGAAGGAATCTCCAGCGCCTTGTTGAGCACCAGCTTTGATCCCGGCTTTACCTTGAACCAGATCGAGGATTCACTGGTAGAACTCATGGACTGACAACCGGACAGCAGTATGATGGCAATGACGGTGAATCGTTTTTTCACTGTTGTTAACCCTCTGGTTTGCATGCTATTCCCAGGCAGGCATCCTGAGGCAATAATAGCAGTCTCGAAATGCGGACTCCATACCGGTATATTTGAAACAGTCACAATCAGGTTCCATGCATGCAGCTAACGTTCATTAAACAGTACATTGCCAGCGGCAGCCTCCCTGCCCTGCTGGTACTTGCAGTCCTGTTCCAGTGCGGCTGCGCGACTGTTACCGGCGGCAGAACGCTGGATGTCGATACCGGGGATATCGAGAGTATCCAGAACATGCCGCAGGAGATCTCGCGCATGCTCGAATCCCTTGGATACAAATGGCTGCCCGTTCATGATCCTGCCATCGGGCACCCGGTCAAGGTGGCGGAGTACAATGGACAATACCGGATGCTGTTCCAGGCGCGGAATGAACCGGCGATCCGTGTCGAGGTACATATCCGGGTTGCCGGCAATCACACCGGGTTGCATTTCTACGATACCGGCAACAAGGAACTCGATGCCCCCGCGCAACAGCGTTACCATGAACTCAAACAGCGCCTGGTACTCGAGTTCGGTGCAGACAACGTCACCGACAACCACCCGTTACTGACCCCGTGATTCATAAAGCCCTTGTCGCGTTAT
>JAUVNM010000140.1 GCA_030599705.1 Gammaproteobacteria bacterium | reverse complement strand
TGCATCTTGTCGATGTCGTCATAACGAATCCCGATGGTTTCATTGATGCGTCGATGAGACATGCGCGACGGGTTGACCACGGCGATGTTCGAGAAGATGCCGTTCGGGATATAGATCGGGCGCTTGTCGAAGGTGCGGATGCGCGTCAGGCGCCAGCCGATGTATTCCACCGTACCCTCGATTTCCCGGTCCGGTGACCTGATCCAGTCACCGACGGCGAACGGCCGGTCGAGGTAGATCATCAGGCCACCGAAAAAATTGGCCAGCAGGTCCTTGGCGGCGAAGCCGATGGCGATGCCGCCGATGCCGCCGAAGGCGAGTACCCCGGAAATACTGAATCCCAGTGTCTGCAGGACCACGAGGGCGGCGGTAATCAGGATCGAGGCGCTTACCAGCTTGCCGACGGCATCAACCGTGGTCTGGTCGAGCGGGTGCTCCTCGTCTCTGTCGCGTTGGACGAGGTTGATTTGCACCTGCTTGATGAGGCGCTGCAGGAACCACGCAATGCAGGCGATCACGCCGACATCACGCAGCGGGCCGATGGCTTTGAAAATGGCAGCTCCGGTTTCCGCGTGGACAATCTCGGCGGCGAACGCGATACCGATAATCCACACCATCAGGTTCAGCGGACGTTGCAGTGCGCCGACGAGTGCATCGTCCCAGGGGGTTTCCGTTCCCTGCAGTTTGCGGTGCAGGCGGCGCAGCGCCATGCGCAGCCCAAGGTTGAACAGCAAGACCAGGAACACGACAACGAAGACCTGCATGATCCAGGCGTTGTCGCCGGCCCAGTTGATCAGCGCTTGATACAGTGCATTGTCCTGCATGAATTGTTCCTATAAATCAGATAATATATATAGCTTAACTAATTGATTAATAATGCGTGTTATTAATATCGGATTACGCCGCTTCGCGGCTAATCCGACCTACAATGCTGGCGGAATAAATTCCGCCCTACAATACCGTTCCCTGTAGGGCCGAATTTATTCGGCCAGTAGGGCTATGCGTCCATTACCTTTATATATCCAGATCCAGCTCCGGCAGCTCCTCGCAACGCTGTACGGCAGCGACGGCCTGCTTCCAGCGCGGATCCTGTCGCAGCGCGTTCAACTCCGGTGCCGCATGTCCGTGCATACGGGCAATGCGCGTGTGGGATACCGGGTTGGAATAGCCTTCCAGCGACTCGGCCACGGCGACTGCATTTTCCCGATCATTGCAGACCAGCACCATATCACAGCCGGCCTCCAGCGAAAGGCTGGCACGCTCCACGTGGTCGCCGGCAATGGCGGCGCCTTCCATGCTGAGGTCATCGCTGAACACCAGTCCCTGGAACCCGAGCGTGTCGCGCAATACCGCCTTGATCCAGAAACGCGAGAACCCGGCCGGGTTGGCATCAACCTCGGAGTACACGATATGCGCCATCATCACCGCGGCCAGCCTGAAATGGATCATGCGCTCGAACGGCACCATGTCCCACTGCGCAATGTCCTCGTAGCGGCGCGGATCGATGGGCAGGTCGAGGTGCGAGTCCGCCGCGACCGCGCCGTGCCCGGGAAAGTGTTTGCCGGTTGCCGCCATGCCCGCCTCGTGCATGCCGGTCTGGTAGGCATGCGCAAGTTCCGCAACGCTCTCCGGGCGCTGGTGCAAGGCGCGATCACCGATGATCCTGGACACCCCGTAATCGAGATCGAGCACCGGGGCAAAACTGATGTCCACACCGACGGCGCGCACCTCGGCGGCCATCAGCCAGCCCATGGTCTGTGCAAGGTGTTTGGCGCGTGCCTTGTCGGTGTCATACAGGGCCCCGAGACAGGCCAGTGGTGGCAGGCGTGTGAAACCCTCGCGCAAGCGCTGTACGCGCCCGCCCTCCTGGTCGACGGCGACCAGTGCATGCGGATCGCGTGCCGCATGGATATCGTCAACCAGCTGTGTCACCTGCTCCGGTGATTCATGGTTGCGTGCAAACAGGATGACGCCGCCAACGGCCGGGTGTGCGATCAGTTCGCAGTCCTCCGTGGTGAGATCCGTCCCCGCCACGTCCAGCATCAATGGCCCGAGGGTCATGTGCTGACCCCGCCCGGTGCGTTGCGCACATCCAGCCGGTCGCGCAGCCGGTCACCCAGCAGGTTGACCGCGAGCACCACGGCAAAGATGGCCGCACCGGGCGCCAGTACCATGTGCGGGGCCACCAGCATGTAGCGTGTGCCGTCCCGGATCATGGCGCCCCAGGAGGCGTCCGGCGGCTGCACCCCGAGGCCGAGAAACGACAGGCCGGCCTCCGCGATCACCACGGCGGCGACCCCGAAGGTCGCCTCGATAATCAGCGGGGCCGCCATCAGCGGTAACAGGTGCCGGGTCATGATGCGTAGTGTACCGGTTCCAAGCGCCTGCGCAGCCATAACGTGCTCGCGGTGCCTGAGTGACAGCACTTGTGCACGGGCCAGCCGGGCATAACCGACCCAGCCCACCGTCGCGAGCGCCAGTACCACGTTCTCGATGCCGGGTCCCAGCAGACCGGCGAGCGCGATCGCCAGCAGAATGCCGGGAAATGCGAGAAAGATGTCGATGACCTGCACGATAAGCTGGTCCCAGCGGCCGCCGTGCCAGGCGCTCAGCGTGCCGATGCTGGTGCCGATCAATGCCGACAACAACACCACCCAGAATGCGACCAGGAAGGAGGTGCGCGCCCCGACCAGCAGGCGCTCACCGATGTGACGGCCTAGATCGTCGTAACCCAGCAAGGCCTCCGTTACCGGTGGCTCGAGGATATGCTCGAGGTGGATCAGGTTTGGTGTCAGTGGCAGCAATGGCATGCTGATCGCAAACAGCGCCCACAGTCCGAGGATGCCCAGGGAAAGGGTCGTGCGCATCAAGCGCCCTCCCCCAGCCGGATGCGCGGGTCGATCCATGCATAGGCGATGTCGGTCAGCAGGTTGATGAACACGTAACCGGTACTGATCAGCAACACGCAGGCCTGCACCACGGGGTAGTCGCGCGACTGGATCGCTTCGATGGTGAGCAGTCCGACACCGGGCCAGGAGAACACGGTCTCGGTGATGACCGCCCCGGCCAGCAATGCACCGAGCTGCAATCCGAGCAGCGTGATGACCGGCAGCAAGGCATTGCGCAGGCCATGGTGCAGCAGAATGGTGACTGGCGGCAGCCCCTTGGCACGTGCCGTGCGCATGTAGTCCTCGCCCAGCACTTCCAGCATGCTGCTGCGCACCATGCGCGACACGATGGCGGCCAGTCCGGTGGCCAACGTCACCGCCGGCAGGATGACCGAGGCGAAGCCCTCGCGCCCGCTGACCGGGAACCAGCCGAGCCACAGCGAGAACACCAGGATCAGCAATGGGCCAAGCCAGAAGTTGGGGATGGACACGCCGAGCAGCGAAAACGCCATGGCGCCGGTGTCGATGGCCGTGTCCTTGCGCACAGCGGCGAGGATGCCGAGCGGCAAGGATAGTAATAAAGTAATGACCAGCGTGACAGCGGCCAGCACCAGCGTCGCCGGCAACCGTTCCAGCAGCAGCTCCGTCACCGGGCGGCGGAAATGAAACGAGGTGCCGAGATCCAGCTGCAACAGTCCCTGCAGATAATTCACGTACTGGGTTGCAATCGGCAGGTCCAGTCCGAGTGCAACGCGCAATGCCTCGCGATCGGCCACCGACGCGGATTCCCCCAGCATGACCTCCACCGGGTCACCGGGAACAAGGTGAATGAGCAGAAAGACCAGCGTCGCCACCCCGGCAACCACGACCAGCGCACCCAGCAAGCGTTGCACAAGGAATGTCAGCATTGTTATCTGTTTTGCCCCAATACTGGCGTATTATAGGACGCACAAACAGCACTGTCGTTGAAAAGTACGTCCCCTCTCCCACCGGGAGAGGGACAGGGTGAGGGGATCAAAAGGACTACCCCAATGAACGGCCTCATGTCCATCGTATCAGCCTTCGCCATCGGCTACGCTGTGCTCGCGACCGCGCTGTTTTTCTACCAGCCCAACCTGCTCTACTTTCCCGACATGCCCACCCGGCAGATCCAGGCCACCCCCGAGGTCATTGGCCTGGAGTATGAATCGCTCACCCTCACCACCAGCGACGACGAACAACTGGACGCCTGGTTCATCCCGGCCGACCCGGCGCGCGGTACGGTCCTGTTCTGCCACGGCAATGCCGGTAACATCTCACATCGCCTCGACTCCATCCGCATCTTTCACGACCTCGGCCTGTCGGTACTGATCTTCGACTACCGCGGCTATGGTCAGAGTACCGGAAGGCCTACAGAGAAAGGCACTTATAAGGATGCCGATGCCGCCTGGCAGTACCTCGTGGAGCAACGTGGTACTCAGCCGGAGAATATCATCCTGTTTGGCCGTTCGCTCGGCGCATCGATTGCCGCCGACCTGGCAACCCGACAGCCGGCCGCCGGCGTGATCCTCGAATCCGCATTTACCTCGGTCCCCGATGTCGCGGCACAACTCTACCCCTGGCTCCCGGTCCGCTGGCTGAGCCGTTACCAGTACAACACCCGGAAGAAACTGGCCGACATCCACAGTCCGGTGTTAATTGTTCACAGCCGGGATGAGGAGATCATCCCCTATTCAAACGGCGAGCGCCTGTACGAGGCAGCCAATGAGCCAAAGCTGTTCCTGGAACTACGCGGTGGGCACAACGACGGGTTTATGGTCAGCGGGGATAGCTATATTCGGGGGCTGGAGACATTTTTGAATAAAGATTTGGACAACAACTGATATTCAATTACTTTGACCCATTGAATTCATCTTATGTGAACGGTAAAGAAAATCCTTTTCGGACGTTTAGTAGTGGTTAATATAATCAATGAGTTAACGACACGAACCGACCCTAAACAGAAGGACAGAACTTTTGCTTAAAGGTCAGGGAACGTACTGTAATCGGAACTTCAGGGGCCAGATGCGGATTAGAAACAATAGATCCAACCAAGGCATTTGCATCGTGTTTTTGACTGACCTTTTGCTGACCCTGTTAAATCTCCATAACATACCAAGAGGATGTTTAATATATTGGTTTCATTGAAACCGGTGAATGTTATGGTCAACCAATATCCTTTTCAAATAGACCATTCGTTCGCCGAATGGTAGTTAGCCACACAAAACATCCAGTAAATTTAGGAGTATAAAAAGATGATCAAATTCGTTATGTGTTTAACACGACATCCAGATATGACTCGCGAAGAATTCAAAGAATATTGGATGAATAAGCATGGTCCATTCTTCATGAGTAACGCTGACGCAATGGGCGCAAAAAAATATGTACAGTCACACACAATAGATACACCTTTGAACGAAGGCTTAAGAACTTCTAGGGGAATGTTGCCTGAATATGATGGGGTCGCCGAGGTTTGGTTTGAATCAGAAGAAGCACTGATGGAGGGAATGAGTTCTCCAGAGGGGCAGAAATTGGGTGCTGCGTTACTAGAAGATGAAGGGAATTTCATTGATCACTCAAAGTCTTCAGCGTTCATTGTTAAAGAGCACGAATTCTAACTGGCTAACAAGGCGCAGCTTTTGGCTGCCG
>JAUVNM010000021.1 GCA_030599705.1 Gammaproteobacteria bacterium | reverse complement strand
CCCGAACCCACGGACGTCCCCATGGCATTTGCCACATCATTGGCACCAATACCCCAGGTCATATACAGCCCGAAGACAACGGCCATGGCCATGAAGATGAAACCGTAGGTTGCGATTATTTCCATTGGCTTATTCCAGGATCAGTTTCTGTTACTAGAGATATCACTGCCAGCAGGTTATCTGGCGATCAGCAGACGCAACCGGTCTCCTACTTTCTCGGCGTAATCCGCCAGGTCACCGACCCACTCGATTAGCTGGTACCACATCATTACGGAGACCGGCTTGATCTCGTCTTCATGCTCAAACAGGTGACGGGCCAGTTCAATACCGAGGTCATCCGTGTCATCTTCAATCAGGTTCAACTCCTCGACCATTTCCTCGACCCGGCTCGCCTCGCGCCCGCGAAATCCCATGGCCAGCAGTTCATCCAGTTCCTCGATGATTTTCGCTGACTGTTCGCAGGCATCTATGCTACGACGTGCAAGCGCCAGCATCGGCTCCTGCATGAAATCCGGTATTTCCATGCGACGCTCGACCAGCATCCCGGCAATATCCTGGGCCGTGTCGGCGATTGAATCCTGCATCTGCAGGACTTCCAGCAGGTCACGCCGGTCCACGGGCATGAACAGGCTTTTCGGCAGGGCGCCGCGCATGTCATTCTTGATTCTGTCGGCCTCGGCTTCCCGCTTGAAGATCCTGTCTTTGATGGATTCCACACCCTCCTGGTCACCGGCAGCCAGGGCTTCAAACAAAGGCGGAATTTCATGTGCGCACTCCAGCACGACACGCATATGGCCCTGCAAGGCCGTAAAGGGTGACTTGCCAAACAGGTTTGCAAATGGATTGGTGGTTGACATGGTTGTTATCTCCTGTGGCCTTATCTGTATGGAGGATACAGGCAGGTTCCCTGTTCGTGAAACTAAACCCTGGATACCTGGCTATATATGACCTGGATCAAATAAGGCTGTGAAAAGCATAAACACTGCGACACCGGGGGAAAACGACTATTTGTTATCATTGAGCCTCGCTTCCAGCCGCTCACAGAACGTCCTGATTACCTTGATGCGCGCGAAGCGCTTGTCATTGCCCTCAACCAGTACCCATGGAGCAGTATGGGTGCTGGTATGCTCGACGATATCGTTGACCGCCCATTCATAATCGTCCCATTTCTCGCGGTTGCGCCAGTCTTCCTCGGTCAGTTTCCAGCGCTTGTGGGGTGTCTGCTCCCGGGCCTTGAAACGTTCCAGTTGCTCGTCCTTGCTAATGTGGACCCAGTATTTCAACAGCAGAATGCCATGGTCCGTCAGCTGTTCCTCGAACTCGTTGATCTCGGCATAGGCCCGTTTCCATTCATCTTCCGAGGCAAACCCCTCAACCCGCTCCACCAGGACACGTCCGTACCAGCTGCGGTCGAATATCGTGACGCGGCCGGCGCGGGACAGGTGTCGCCAGAAACGCCACAGGTAGTGATGGGCGCGTTCTTCATCCGTTGGTGCGGCAATCGGGATGACCTGGTAGTGACGCGCATCCAGCGCCCTGGTGGTCCGGCGGATGGCACCCCCCTTGCCGGCGGCATCAGGTCCCTCGAACAGCAGGATGGTGGATATCCTTTTCTTGAGCGCCTTGCGGTGCAACTGGTTCAGCCGCGCCTGGCATTCCTGCAACTGTTTGCGGCAATCGGATTTGGTCAAATGCAGCGACATGTCCAGGCTGGACAGTACCGTGGCCCTCTGCAACGGGCTGATAACAACAGCCGGTTCAACCGCCTCCCCTTCCGCTGTCTCCGCAGCTGGTTGCCGGGCCTCCGCCAGATGTAATTTGCGCTCTGCTGCCAGTTCTTCCAGCACTAATGCCTTGTTGCGGGCTTCCTCAAGATGTTTGGTGATCTCGTCACGTATTATATTACCGACGGTCAGGCTCCGGAAATACGGGTCCACGCCCTCGACGATCGTCCAGGCCGCCTGGCCGGTACTGGTACGCATGATGGTGCGTTCCGCCGCTGCCTCGAAGCGGTCGTAAATGTGCCAGTGTTCCCAGTCCCGCGGGGTGACACGCCAGCTCGTCAGGGGGGCCTTCTCCAGCTTCGTCAGGCGTCGCTTCTGCTCGTCACGACTCAGGTGCATCCAGAACTTGAGGATCAGCGCACCGTCATCGGCAAGGGCGTGCTCGAATGCCAGGATCCGGTCCAGCCGGTCATCAAAGGTTGCCTCGTCATCCTTTTCGTACACCCGACGCAGTATCGGCTGCGAGTACCAGGAACTCAGGAACAGGCCGATGTGGCCGTCCGGCGGCAAATCACGCCAGAAGCGCCAGTAATCCGGCCGGTCACGTTCTTCATCGGAAGGCTTGTCATAGGCCCTGGTTACCAGCCAGCGCGGATCCATCCATTCATTGAGGAGGTTGACGGTATCGCCCTTGCCGCCACCATCCACGCCGGCGAACAGGACAATGACCGGAAATTTGCTGCTTACCCTGAGATTTGCCTGCACCTCGAGCAAAGCCTGCCGCATCAGAGGTTCCCGCTGATTAAACTCTCTTTTCGGGACCTTCTGTCCAAGCTCGGCTGTTCTGAACATAACTATCCTCCTGATATTTGGCCCGTATCTACACCTTAACCGGAATCCGTAAAACCGTTATCATCAATAGTATCAGCCGGGCAGTTCCAGTCAAAATACGCTAACAGGCAATCTGTATTATGGCAAAGATATTTGTTGCAGATCAGGATGAAGATACGCAGGTTCCGTTCCTGCGCGGTATCCTGATTCGCTCCCTGCAGGATTCAGGACTGTCATTCAACGATGCCTATGAGCTGGCAACGGATATTCGCAGTGACCTTGATAAGGTACCGACTGTAACCACCCATGAATTGCGCCAGAGGGTCTCCGATCTGCTCGAGACCCGGACAGGGCAGGATGTAATCACCCGCTATAACAAACAGAAAAGACCCTTTGCCATGCAAGTGGAACAGCGCGACGGGCAGATAACGCCCTTTTCCAGGCTCGAATACCAGCACCGCCTTGAAACCATCGGCATCGCCAGCGAAGAGGCCATGGATGTTGTGGCAACCGTACACAAGCATCTGGTTGACCGGCGCATTGAAATGATTACCTCAAGGCACCTGGGTGAACTGACCTACAGATACCTGCGCCAGTCCAGTGAACTGGGACCGGCCGTTGCTCACCGCTGGCTGGTATGGCGTGATTTTGTCAACAGCGGCCGGCCGCTGATCTTCCTGATCGGTGGAACGGCCGGCTGCGGGAAAAGCACCATTGCCACCATGCTGGCCAGCCGCCTGGATATTGTCCGTACCCAGTCAACAGACATGTTGCGCGAGGTCATGCGTACCATGGTGTCCGAGCAGCTGTTGCCGGTATTGCACCAGTCGTCGTTCACGGCCTGGAACGCACTGCCCGGCCAGCCCAGTGCAATCGACAAGGTACCCGAGTCCCTGCTGATACATGGCTATCGCACCCAGGCCGACCTGCTGTCCGTTGCCATTCAGGCGGTAATCCAGCGCGGGTTGCGTGAGCGTGTATCGCTGATACTCGAGGGTGTCCATATTCACCCGGCATATATCGAAAAGCTGGAGGCGGATGGCGATGCGATTGTCATCCCGGTCATGATCGGTGTGATCAAGCGCAAACAACTGCAGCGCCGCATCCGTGGACGCGGCAGTGATATCCCGCAGCGCCGGGCAGAACGCTACCTCAAACATTTTGATGAAATCTGGCACCTGCAGTCCTACCTGTTGTCCGAGGCCGACCGCGCCAATATCCCCATTGTCGTAAATAATGACAGGGACAAGGTATTCCGGGAAATAATGCGTATTACCATTGAAACACTGGCCCAGGATTTCGACAGTACGCCCCAGGCTGTGTTTGCCTGACCATGCGGACTGGTCGATTGTTCCTGCATTTTCGCGTACAGAAATCATTCACTTTTTTCCCATATGCAACACAAGGGCCTGATACTAATCGTCGACGGGCTGGGTGATCGTCCGGTTGCTGCCTTTGGTGGCGCCACGCCCCTGGAAGCGGCGCATACGCCGAGAATGAATGAACTTCTGTCGGCAGGCCGCTGCGGCCTGGTCGATATCCTGTATCCGGGAGTACCGGTTGATACGCATACCGGGGCCGCCATACTCCTCGGCCTGACACCGCACGCTGCATTGCACCTTGCCCGGGGCCCGGTCGAGGCTGCCGGTACCGGATTACCGGTGATGCCGGGAGAAATTGCCTTGTGCTGTAATTTTGCGACGCTGCAGGACACCGGACGCCAGCTGACAGTCATTGACCGGCGTGCAGGCCATATAGCGGAGGAAACCCGTGAACTGGTCGAGGTACTTCAGGAAATACCGCTCGGGAACGGATTTACCGCCAGTATACGACCGGCCACCGGGCATCGCGCCGTCATGCGGCTGTCGGGACCGGCCCCCCTCCCGGTAATCAGCGATACCGACCCTGGCTCGGATGACTGCCCGGTACTTGCCAGTTATTCCCTGGAAAAAAACAACGCGGCTGGTGAACAGGCTGCCAATGTCATCAATCGCTTCATTCGCGCAGCCTATGAGCGGCTGCGTGATCACCCGGTTAACCGCGCACGCCGGGAACAGCAAAAACCGCCTGCCAACGGCATTATCACCCGCGGTGCCGGCGCCCTCGGCAGCCTGCACAACATCATAAATCACCTCGGCCTGCGGGCCTGCGTTGTTGCGGGGGAACATACACTTACCGGTCTCGCGAACCTGTTCGATTTTACGGCCATACACCAGCCTCCATTTACGGCGCTGCCGGACACCGGTCTCGCGGCGAAGGTAACGGCAGCCCTTGCGGCACTGGATGACCATGACATCGTGTTCCTGCACATAAAGGCTCCGGGCATCCATGCGCATGACCGCGACCCCGTGGGGAAAAAGGAATTCCTTGAACACATCGATGCGGCACTGGTGCCGCTGTTCCGGGAAGGGCTGGTCATCGGCATCACGGCGGACCATGCAACCGACAGCAATAGCGGGCGCCATTGCGGGGACCCGGTACCCTCACTCATCTATTCCGCCACTGGCCGCAGGGACCGGTGCAGTGAGTTCGGGGAAATCCATTGCCAGGGCGGCGGCCTCGGCAGGATATCCGGGAGTGCGTTCCTGCTGACCATGCTGGATGAAATGCAATGCCTGCAAAACTACCAGACGGCGGACCGCGCGTACTTTATCTAGCTCGCGAATCCGGCGTCCGGGATGACTGTGTTCGCGGGCAAGCCCGCTCCTACAAATTCATGAACTTGACTGTAGGAGCCAGCTTGCTGGCGAACCGGTAGCTGACCGGTTTTTCAGGCATCAAATGGATGCCGCAGGACAATGGTCTCGGCACGGTCCGGGCCGGTGGAAATAATATCAATCGGGACACCGCAGAGTTCCTCGATACGGCCAAGATAATCCTGCGCCGCACGCGGCAGGTCGGCCTTGTCGCGGGCGCCCACGGTGGACTCCGACCAGCCGGGCATTTCAATGTATTCCGGTTCACACTGCTCGATCCGATCCGCGCCAACCGGCGGGGCATCGCTGGACTCGCCATTCAGGCGGTAGGTGGTACAGATTTTGAGCGTTTCCAGACCATCGAGTACATCCAGCTTGGTAATGCACATTCCGGTCACACTGTTGATGGCCAGCGAGCGCCGCAGGGCGACGCTGTCCAGCCAGCCGCAACGCCGTTGCCGGCCGGTGGTGGCGCCGAACTCATGGCCCTTCTCCCCGAGGTGCCGGCCATCGGCATCAAACAGCTCGGTCGGAAACGGGCCGGCGCCCACACGCGTGGTATAGGCCTTGACGATGCCGAGCACGTAATCCAGGTCGCGCGGCCCGACCCCGCTGCCGCTGGCGGCGCCCCCGGCGGTGGTCGTTGATGAGGTCACATAAGGGTACGTGCCGTGGTCGATATCCAGCAAGGCACCCTGCGCGCCCTCGAACATGATGCTCTCGCCGCGCTTGCGCATGGCATGCAGGATGCCGGGGATATCGGCGACCAGGGGGGCGATGTGCTCGCTCTGCGCCAGCGCCTCGTCGAGCACCTGCTGGTAGTCCACCGGGTCCGTCTTGAAATAATGCTGCAGCGCATGGTTGTGATAATCCATTACCTCGCGCAGGCGTACCGTGAAGTGGTCCGGGTCGAGCAGCTCGCCGAGGCGCAGGCCACGACGGGACACCTTGTCCTCGTAGGCCGGTCCAATCCCGCGACCGGTCGTGCCGATGGCCTGTTTGCCCCGTGCCGCCTCGCGCGCGCGATCAAGGGCAATATGATAGGGCAGGATCAACGGGCAGGATTCGCTGATACGCAAACGCTCGCGGGCCGGTATGCCGCTCGCCTCCAGCATGGCCAGCTCCTCGAGCAGGGCCGCGGGTGACAGCACCACGCCATTGCCAATCAGGCACTGGACATTGTCACGCAGGATACCCGACGGAATCAGGTGCAATACGGTCTGCATGCCGTCGATAACAAGGGTGTGTCCGGCATTGTGGCCTCCCTGAAAGCGCACCACCGCCGCGGCCTGGTCGGTCAACAGGTCAACGACCTTGCCCTTGCCTTCATCCCCCCACTGGGTACCGATGACAACAACATTCTTGCCCATGGAATCTGTTCTCTTGGTTAAATTGAAATTGCCAAGCGCCGGAAGTTCTACACGGAATCGACAACCCAGCTGCCGTTTTGTTTTTTCATGACGCGCTCACAACCCAGGTCCGCAGCCTCACTGGCCGAACCCGGCAGTGCATAGATGACCCGTTCACCCTGCTCCCGCAGCTTGCTGACCGCCGCGAGCAGGTCCGCATCAGCGTCTGCCGGTGCGCGGATAGCACCAGCGGGTGCTCCCGGGTCACGCGGACTCAGGTCCATCAGCGTCTTGAGATCCATACTGAACCCGGTCGCGGCACGTGCCCGTCCGAACACCTTGCCGATGGCGTCGTAGCGTCCGCCACGGGCAATCTCCTGCCCGCGGCCCGGCACGAAAACGGCAAACACCATGCCGGTGTGAAACCGGTAACCGCGCAGTTCGGCCAGGTCAAAAAACATCCGGGTACTGCCGGCACGCTGCTGCATGGCTATGGCAATAGCATTCAGGTTATCGAGCGCCGTCATGACCGCCGCGCCGGCACCAGCGAGACGCGCGCGCGCCACTTCCAGTATTTCCTGTCCGCCATTCAGCTCGGCCAGTACCGCCAGCCGTTCACGTTGCTGCCTGGTCGCGCCGCTGGCATCAAGAATATCGCCGATGTCCGTGACCGCCTTGCGTTGCAGGGCATCGAACAGGGCAGACTCCTGCTGCTCATCAAGGCCCGCATCGGCCGCGAGGCCGCGGAAAATACCGACATGCCCGAGATCAACATGCACATCACTGACCTGCATCAGGCCGAGGGATTCCAGCACCAGGGCCAGTATTTCGACATCGCTCTCGATCCCGCCATGACCGAACAGCTCGGCCCCCACCTGCAAGGGGCTGCGCGAACCGGCAAACCCGTCCGGCCGGGTGCGTAATACGGTACCCAGGTAACACAACCGGGTCGGCGCCTCGCGCCGGTGGGCGTGTGCGTCAATGCGGGCGGCCTGCGGTGTCATATCGGCACGCACGCCCAGCATGCGCCCGGTCAACTGGTCCGTCAGCTTGAAGGTCTGCAGGTCGAGGTCATTGCCGGTACCGGTCAGCAGGGATTCCAGGTACTCGATAAACGGCGGCATGATCAGCTCGTAACCCCAGCTGTTGAACAGGTCGAGTAATTCGCGCCGCGCGCACTCCAGCCGCCACGCAACCGGCGGCAGGACTTCCTCGATGCCTTCCGGCAACAGCCATTTGTCTTTATCACTCATCGTAACCAGCCTGCAGCGGATTTACCGAACCACGTACAGCATCACGACACCGCACACCATACTGACCAGCCCGGTGATACGCAGGATCCTGTCATCCAGTTGTGAAACCGTCTCCAGCATGCCGCGCACTGACCGTGGACTGATAAACGGGACGATGCCCTCGATCACCAGCACCAGCGCCAGGGCCGACAGCAGGTCATTCCAGTTCAGATCCATGGCTATAAACAGCCCGGGACCTGCCCGGGAGTGTGACTGGCAACCACCTGTTGCTTCTCAAGCCTGGACGGAGGCGGTCGGGCAGCTACTAGTTGCCCGCATCGCTGTTGAAGTATTTAAAGAACTCGGAGTCCGGCTGCAGCACCAGTACATCCTGCTTGCTGCTGAGAGCACCCCGGTAGGCATTCATGCTGCGGTAAAAGCCGTAAAACTCCGCGTCCTTGCCATAGGCATCCGCGTAAATCGCGGTGGCGCGCGCATCGCCTTCACCGCGCATGGTGTCCGCGTCACGCTGCGCCTCGGCCAGCAGCACCGTGCGCTCCCGCTCGGCCACGGCCCGGATTCCCTTGGCGCTCTCATCGCCCTGCGCCCGGAGTTCCGCGGCAACGCGCGACCGCTCCGCGCGCATCCGCTGGAACACGGCCTCGCGCACCTCATCCGGCAGCTCGATCTGCTTGATGCGCACATCGATGACCTCGATACCGAACTGCGTGACCTGCTCGTTGCTGTGGACCGTCAGGTTATCCA
The DNA here is from genome assembly GCA_030599705.1 of Gammaproteobacteria bacterium. GTDB lineage: Bacteria > Pseudomonadota > Gammaproteobacteria > UBA9214 > UBA9214 > SZUA-186. The sequence goes on along the minus strand of JAUVNM010000021.1, from coordinate 3,247 downwards.
TCATTGCCGCGCGCTCGCCGGAAACCACCTGCTGGATGGTACGATTCTCGAACTCGTTATTCAGACCGTTCTTGATAATCTGCAGCAGGCGCAATGCGGCCTGGCGTTCATCACCGCCGAAGGCCGTGTAATAGGTGGCCGGATCCTGAATGCGCCACTTGACGAAGAAATCCACCAACACATTCTTTTTCTCGCCGGTCAGAAACCGCTCCGGCCGCGTATCCAGCGTCAGGATGCGCTTGTCAAACTTGCGCACATTATTGATAAACAGCGGCTTCATGAAGTGCAGGCCGGGCTCGTATTCAGACTCGACAATCTTGCCGAGCTGAAACTTGATCGCCACCTGTCTCTCATCAACGATAAAGAAGGAGGTCGCCACGACCAGCAGGCCGATTGCCCCCAGTACCATGAATAATCTGCTTGCGGCCATTAGCGGGTTCCTCCTTCACGGGTTGCACTGCGCCGGCGCGGCGCCGGCGCCTCTTCGGCGGGCCCGCCGCGAACCTGTGGTCCACCCGCGGACGGCAGGCTGTAACCGGAGGATTTCTCCATCAGTTTGTCCAGCGGGATATACATCAGGTTGTTACCGCCCTCGGCCTGCATAATCACCTTGCTGGTGTTTGCCAGCACGGTTTCCATGGTCTCCAGGTACAAACGCTTGCGGGTTACTTCCGGGGCCTTTTTATATTCCTCGAGGGTCTGCAGGAAGCGGCTGGTCTCGCCTTCCGCACGGGCAATCACCTGTTCACGGTAGGCGCCGGCCTGCTCGCGCAGGCGCGTGGCATCACCACGAGCCTTGGGCAGGATGTCACGCGCATAGGCCTCGGCCTGGTTCCTGAAACGGACCTCGTCCTCCTGGGCCTTGATGGCATCCTCGAAGGCGCCCTGCACTTCTTCCGGCGGCTGTGGCTCCTGCAGGTTGACACTGGTCAGTATCAGACCGGTCTGGTAGCGGTCCAGGATGGTCTGGAGCAGGGTTTCGGTCTGCGCCACAATGGAGGCACGCCCGCCTGACAGGAATTCATCCATGGAGATGGCGCCGATCACTTCACGCAAGGCACTCTCGGTCGCCTCCTGCAGGGTGTAATCCGGGTCCCGCGTCTGGAACAGGTAGTCCCTGGCATCCTTGATGCGGTACTGCACCGCCAGTTCCACCTGGATGATGTTCTCATCCTGGGTCAGCATCTTGGCGCGGTGGCTGACGGTACGCAGCTGGTCAACATTGACCTTTTCCACGGTGTCGATAAAACGCGGATACCAGTGCGGTCCCGGTCCGGTAATGGAGTTGAACGCACCCAGGCGCAGTACCACGCCGCGCTCCGCCGGGTCGATAATATAAATACCGGACAACACCCAGACGACCAGCAGCAGGATGCCGATCAGTGAAAGACTGAACGGGTTGCCGGAGCCGGTGCCGGACCCTTTGCCGGAACCGCCGCGCCCACCCATGAACTTGTTCAGTTTCTCGCGCAGCTTGCGCGCCATTTCATCCAGGTCAGGCGGGCCTTCACTGCCGCCGCGTCCACCCCAGGGATCCCGTTTGTCTCCCCCCGGTTCATTCCAGGCCATACATTACTCCAGTTTCAGGTTATCCTCGGCCCGTCCGGACACGCCGGCACGAGACACAAGTGGTTAATTCCAGCAAGGGGCTAATTCTAAGAAGCTTGGGCTGCGGCTGCAACAGATTCGGCCGCTTCGAAGGGATGAAATTGACAGGCACCGCCCGCTTCACGCACCAGCTTGTCGATATTGCGCTGCGCCATTCGGACTTCCAGCCACCAGTAACCCTGCGCATCCACCTGCTCCGAGATGACATGACCGATCGCGTACAGGGATGAGCGCGTGCGCCCGGCTTCCGGCCCCATATGCAACCAGCCGTGCACCTGCCGGCCATGGAAAAAATCACCCATGGCGCCTGCCAGCAAGTCCAGTCCGTCCCCGGTTACCGCGGATGTCCAGACCCTGGCGGGGCCGTTGCCTGATGTTTTTTCCACCCTCGGTTCCAGCCCGTCAATATCGATCTTGTTATAGACAATCAGCTGGGGAACATCAGCGGCACCGATTTCCCGCAGTACCGCGTCTACCTGGGCCATCCGTGCCCGGCGATCAGCGTCCTGGACATCGACCACATGCAGCAACAGGTCGGCCTGGCAGGTCTCTTCCAGGGTGGCCCGGAAGGCGGCAACCAGGTCATGCGGGAGATGCCGGATGAAACCCACGGTATCCGCCAGCACCAGTGGCCCGACGCCCGGCAGGTCGATGCGCCGCAGCGTCGTATCCAGTGTGGCAAACAGCTGGTCAGCCACATAGGCATGCGCGCCGGTGATGGTATTGAACAGTGTGGACTTGCCGGCATTGGTGTAACCGACCAGCGAGACCGTCGGGACCTCTGCGCGGTTCCTGGCGCGCCGGCCCTGGCTGCGCTGGCGCTCCACTTTCTCAAGCCGCTTGTTGATCATCTTGATACGGGCATTAATCATGCGGCGATCGGATTCCAGCTGGGTCTCGCCCGGGCCACGCAGACCGATACCCCCCTTCTGACGTTCCAGGTGGGTCCAGCCACGCACCAGGCGGGTGGACAGGTGGCGCAGCTGGGCCAGCTCGACCTGCAGTTTGCCTTCGAACGAGCGCGCACGCTGGGCAAAGATATCCAGGATCAGGCCGGTCCGTGCGACGACACGGCAGGAAAACAGCCGTTCCAGGTTACGTTCCTGGCTGGGGCTCAGGGCATGATTGAACATAACGATATCGGCATGCTGCTGCTGCACCGCGGCGTGAATTTCTTCCGCCTTCCCCTGGCCGACAAACAGCCGGGGCTCGGGGGCGGATCGGGTCGTGGTGATGGTTGCAACCGGCAGCGCACCCGCCGAACGTACCAGCTCCGTGAATTCCTGCAGGTCCTCCGACCTGGTGCCGGAGGGAAAGTTCACATGGACCAGAACGGCCCGCTCACCACTATCAGGGCGTTCGAACAATCAGCCACCCCGTTGCGGTGTTTGGGTAATCAGGCATTACCGGGTTCCGGACTACTATTGTCCTGACCACCACTGTCCTCACCACCCTCTGAACCGCTAAAGCGCACATTGCGTGCCGGCACAACCGTCGAAATGGCATGCTTGTAAACCATCTGGCTGACTGCATTCTTGAGAAGTACGACAAACTGGTCAAACGACTCGATCTGGCCCTGCAATTTAATACCGTTAACCAGGTAAATTGACACCGGGACTCGTTCCTTGCGAAGCGCATT
>JAUVNM010000351.1 GCA_030599705.1 Gammaproteobacteria bacterium | reverse complement strand
GGCAACCACGGAAATCGTGGCGCAGGGCCGCCAGGATGCCAGGCGTTTCGAGGTGCTGGGGGCTGACAGCCGGAAAATTACGGTCTCCGGGAACCTCAAGTTTGAACAGCAGTTGCCAGCTGAGCTGCCCGAACAGGCCGCGGCATTACGCCGTGAGTGGGGTAGCGGGCGGCCGGTCTGGATTGCCGGGAGTACCCATGCAGGAGAAGATGAACTGGTTCTGGACGTGTTCAGGCGAATTCGCAAACAGCTGCCCGACTGCCTGCTGGTGCTGGTTCCGCGACATCCGGAACGTTTTGATGCTGTGACGGAGCTGGCGCGCCACCGCGGCTATAACACGGTAGTGCGCAGTGACCGGGTGCTATGCCAGGCAGCTACCAGTGTCTTCATTGGTGACTCGATTGGGGAGTTGCCGTTGTTTTATGCGGCTGCCGATGTCGCCTTCGTGGGTGGCAGCCTGGTGCATAGCGGCGGGCACAATCTGCTGGAGCCGGCCGCGGCCGGGATCCCCGTCATTACCGGTCCGAGCGTATTCAATTTTACCGACATCAGCGAACTGCTGGTCCGGGCCGGTGCGTGCCGGATTGTGGAGAGTACGACAGAGCTGGAAGTGGCCGTATTGCAATGGCTGCAGGACACCGAGGCGCGCCGGCATGCCGGCCAACAGGGACGTGATGTGGTGGCAGAAAACCGGGGGGCGCTGGAAGCCGCCATGCTGATTATCGAAAAGTATCTCTAGCCGGAAAAACGGACCCCGCGGCGTCCGGCCATCGCCATACCGATATCCTTGATTTGCTCGCTGCTCAGGCTGCTTGCTGTCACCGGCAGGAACTCCATATTCTCGCGCTGTACATGTTGCCGGCTGAGCGCGCAGAAGCGGGTGGCGGTTGCGCTAAAGGGTTCCGGGTCATCCAGCTGCGTGACCTGCTTCAGGCCGGTTTCCAGCACGGCCCACAGGGCATCCAGCTCCTCATGTTCCTGCCTCAGTGCATGGACCAGGTCGGCCAGTTTCAGGGACTGGCGTGCGAGCAGCGGGAACAGGTCGGTTTCCTCGTCCTGGTGGTGCAGGCGGGCGCTGCCCGAGAAATAGGTAATGAGCTTGCGTGCGTTGTCGCGAAGTTCCGTCTCGTCTCCCTGCGCCTGCACCTGGCTAACCAGCTGTTCCAGCAGATCGCAGTGATCGAGTATCTTCGTATGGCAGGCGCGCAGCAGCGCTAGCGGGTCATCGAAGCCGGGCAGGCTCTCGGGCAGGCCGGTTTCCCCTGTGTTATTCACTGGTTGCTGTTACGGGTGGCGTTTCCATCATGTCATTGATCCGTTCCAGGTCGTCTGCCTCCAGGATTCCCGCGGCCCGTTTCAGGCTCAGGGTATCGAGCAGGTAATCATAGCGTGAGCGTGCATGATCACGCCGGGCACGCAGCAGTCCACGCTGTGAGTCCAGTACATCGACGATGGTGCGCGTGCCGACCTCGAAACCGGCCTCGGAGGCCTCCAGGGCCTTTGCGCTCGACAGCACGGCCTGCTTCAGCGCCTTCACATTGCTGATCTCGGCAAGTACGCCACGGTAGCTGTCGCGGGCCTGGCGCTCGACCTCACGGCGCTGCTTTTCCTGCTCCTCCTGTGCCTGGGTGAACAGATCCCGTGCCTGGCGTGTCTGCGAGGACACCATTCCGCCCTGGTAAAGGGGCATGATGACCTCGATGCCGATGGAGCTGTCATTGCGTTCCTGTGGAACGACGCCACCGAACTGGACGTCCTTGCGGGTGTAATCCGCAACCAGGTCCATGGACGGATAATGTCCGGAGCGCTGCACCTGGATTTCCTGGCGTGCAGCTTCGGTTGCCGCCTGCCTGGCGAGCAGCAAGGGGTTCTGTTCGGTCGCGGTACTGACCCATTGCTCGGTATCCGCAGGCACGGGTGACAGCAGGGGGATTACCGGCTTCAGGATTTCCAGATCACCCGGAATTTCACCGGTCAGCTCGCGCAGTGCCTCGCGGGTATCATCGAGCAGCTTCTCGGTACGGATTTTCTCGCTGAGGGCCACGTCGTAACGTGCCTGGGCTTCATACACATCCGTGATGGCCGTCAGGCCCACCTCGAAGCGCTGCTCGGCCTGCTCCAGGGTACGGGCAACGGCATTCCTGTCGGCGTTTACGAACTCCAGGTTGTCCAGTGCGCCGAGCACCAGGAAATAGCGTGTTGCGGTCCGCAGGATCAGCTCCTGCTGCGCGGCAACCAGCTCGGCGTCCGCCTGGGCAACGCGGCTGTCGGCCTGCGCCAGCCGGATAAAACGGTCACGGTGGTAGACCGACTGGCGTAGCCGGGCGCTATAGACCTCGTTGGTGGAATGGGAGTTTTCCGGTTCACCGGCTTGCGGCCGGCGGTCATGAAAACGGTTCCACGAGACATCGCCGGACAGCGACAGGTCCGGTAGCAGTGCGGCCAGGCTTTGCGGGACAATCTCCAGCGCGGCGCTGTGCGTGGCAATGGCCGCCTGGAATTGCGGGTCTGATTGCTCGGCAAGCTGGAATACCGAGAGCAGGTCATCTGCCCGGGCCAGCGGGC
>JAUVNM010000171.1 GCA_030599705.1 Gammaproteobacteria bacterium | reverse complement strand
CCTGTGGTGATTCGCAGCTGCGTTCCAGTGATCGACAAGGGAATAGCCATTGCCTTCGCACTGGGCCTTGCTGCGAAACACCACAGGGACGCTGAATCCGTAATTATCACCTTGGTAGAGCCCTTGCGCGCGGCCCCTCGAAATATTCACGTATCCGTGGCTGCGTGGAATGCGACAGCGTTTCCATGTCGCCCACGGCCTGCAGGGTACGATCACCCAGGACCGCCACCCGGTCTGCCACACCCCAGAGGGTATCCAGGTCGTGGGTCACCATGAGTACCGTCAGGCCCACCAGGTCCTTCAGGTACAGTACCAGTTCATCAAACGCACCGGCACTCACGGGATCCAGACCGGATGTCGGCTCATCCAGGAACAACAGCTCCGGGTCCAGCGCCATGGCCCGGGCCAGTGCCGCGCGTTTCACCATACCGCCGCTCAGCTCACTGGGGTAGAGATGTGCCGCCTCCGGCTGCAGGCCGGCCTGGATTATTTTCATCATTCCCAGCTCACTGATGGTGGTGCTTCCCAACCCGGTATGTTCCTTCAATGGTATAGCAACATTTTCCAGCACCGTCAGATTACTGAACAACGCGCCTCCCTGGAACAGCACCCCAAAACGGGAACGCAGGCGCTGGGCATCCCCCTCACTGATGCCGACCACTTCCGCACCGAATAATCTGATCGAGCCGCTGTCCGGCACCTGCAGCATGATCATTTCCCGCAGCAGCGTGCTCTTGCCGCTGCCACTGCCGCCGGCGAGCGCCAGCACCTCGCCGCGACCGACATCAAGGTCAATGTCTTCATGAATGACGCGGTCGCCAAACACGGTGCCGAGACCCCTGATCCGGATAACGGTCTCCCGGTCCGTTGTGTCCGCTTGCCGATTATTCATAGCGCTACGCTTATACCCCGAGCATGCTGAACAGGATTGAAAACAGGGCGTCGGCAACAATGACCAGAAAGATCGACTGGACCACACTGATGGTCGTGTGCCTGCCGACACTCTCCGCACTGCCCTGGACCTTGAATCCCTGGTAACACCCGACGATAGCGATGATGGCCGCAAAGACCGGCGCCTTGCCGATGCCAATCATGAAGGTTGAATAGTTGATGGCCTCCCCGAGACGAATAACAAATGCATTGAACCCGATCCCCAGCTGCAGGTTCGCCATCAGCATACCACCGCAGATCGACAGGATATCGGCGAATACGGACAACAGCGGCATCACGATTATCAGTGCAATCAGCTTGGGCAACACCAGCATGTCTATTGGCGGGATACCGATGGTCCGCATGGCGGCCACTTCCTCGGTGACCTGCATGGTACCGATCTGTGCCGCATAGGCCGAACCGGTGCGTCCCGACACAACAATAGCCGTCAACAGGGGCGCCAGCTCGCGCAGCATGGAGAAGCCGACGAGATCAGCCACAGAGATATTGGCGCCGTATAATTTCAACTGGACCGCGCCCTGGTAGGCGATTACCACGCCCATCAGGAATGACAGCAGCCCGACAATCGGCATGGCCTTGTAGCCGGCATCGGCAATCTCCACCAGCATGACTTTCCAGCGCACCCGGCCGGGATTGGCAATGGCGCGCAACAACGCAACAACGGTCTCGCCGATAAAGGCCAGGAAGTTGACCAGGTCATTACCAATGGATATCCAGCGGGTATGCAAACGCTGCGTGGCGGGTTGTGCCGGCGTGTCATGACTGACGTCGCCAACCAGCTCCACGAGGCTGGAATGCTCCGGCCTGAATGCCTCGAGACGGACCTGCGCACCATCGGTGCCACACTGTTGCCTGATCCGGTTAATCAGCCAGGACCCTGCCGTATCCATGGTGGTAATGGATTCACCATTTATAACCAGGGCGTGTCCACCGGGCAAACGGACACGCTCCAGTTGCTGTTGCAGCCCGGCAACGGCGTGCACCGTCCACCTGCCGGTACAGACCAGCGTATTGCCATTCTCCAGGTATATCCGGTTCTCGTGGTTATCCCTGACAGCGGACATATCCATCCTCGACCAGGCCGGTGGCGTTGTCTTCGGTTCGTCAGGCACGGGCCAGCGGAAATGCAATGACATCTTCTATTGAAGCTGATTGACTGGCGATCATCAACAACCGTTCTATACCCAGTGCGACACCGGCACAATCGGGAAGTTCTGATGCCAGCGCCGCCAGTAATTTCTGGTCCATGGCAACCGCTTCACTCCCTTGCGCATCACGGCGTGTACTGTCTTTTTCAAAGCGCCGTTGCAGTTCTGCCGCATCGGTCAGTTCATGGTAGCCGTTGGCCAGCTCCATCCCACCCAGGTATACCTCGAAGCGTGCCGCAACGGCAGGCTGTCCGGGGCGCAGCCGGGCCAGGGCTGCCTGGCTGGCCGGGTAATCCCGGATGAAGACCAGTCCCGGCCCCAGGCGCGGCTCGATGACATGCGTCATCACCACGTCCAGCCAGGCGTCCCGGTCATCCGGCGTCAAACCGACCGGGTCGTGCAAGCCGTGTCCCTGCAATACCGCCTGCATATCCTTAACGGCTGCCGTGAACGGGTCCATGCCGGTCACCTCCAGGAACAGGTCACGGTAGGTCCAGTGATCCACCGGCTCTACAGAGCGCGTGCCATCGAGCACTGTGCGCAGCAGCCTCTGCACGTCATCCATGAGATCAAAGTGATCGAAACCGGTGCGGTACCACTCCAGCAGGGTAAATTCGGGGTTATGGCTGCCGCCGGATTCGCCGTCCCGGAACACCTTGCAAAGCTGGTAAATGGAACCCGACCCCGCCGCCAGCAGGCGTTTCATCGGAAATTCCGGTGACGTGTGCAGGTACAGCTTCAGCTCGCTGCCATTCCCGGCACCGGGGACCGGGCCGTGGTATGTGGTAGTGAAACTGTGGATAGCGGGATCCGTTGCACCCGCGCTCGACAGTACCGGCGTATCGACCTCGAGCACGCCCTGCCCGCCGAAATATGCGCGTATCCGGGTCAGCAGGGTGGCGCGTAATTTCAGGGCATCCAGTGATGCCGTCGGTCGCCAGTCATCTGCTGTCTGCAGCATTACTCAGGAATGGTGCCGGACTGATATTGGCCGGGCGGTGTTTTGTAGGAGCGGGCTTGCCCGCGAACAGGTTTCCCGACTTTTACCGCATGAGTTCGCGGGCAAGCCCGCTCCTACAGTCGCGTTCTCAATGTTACGGGACAATAGTAACTGAGTGTCAATAATAGAGCCTGGCAAGTCCGGGCTAATCCCTGGCACGCGCCACGTATTCCCCGGTGCGGGTATCGATTTTTAGCGCATCGCCGATCTCGATAAACAACGGCACGCGCACCACGGCACCGGTCTCCAGGGTCGCCGGCTTGCCGCCCCCGCCGGAGGTGTCGCCGCGCACCCCGGGATCGGTATCGGTGACCGTGAGGATGACAAAGTTCGGTGGCGTGACCACCAGTGGCGTCCCGTTCCACAGGGTGATTTCACAGGTGTCCTGCTCTTTCAGCCATTTCACGGCATCACCGACCGCGGTGGCATCGGCAGCGTGCTGATCGTAGGTTTCCGTGTCCATGAAGTGCCAGAATTCTCCATCGCTGTAGAGAAACTGCAGATCGGTATCCATGACATCTGCCGCTTCCACTGATTCTCCTGATTTATAGGTGCGTTCGATGACGCGGCCGGTTTTCAGATTGCGGATCTTTACCCGGTTGAATGCCTGCCCCTTGCCGGGCTTTACAAATTCGTTCTCGATAATGGAACATGGATCACCATCAATCATGATTTTCAGGCCGCCACGGAATTCATTGGTATTGTACGATGCCATAATCATCCTTCTCTGGAACTGGATATCCCGTTAAAAATGGCCGCCATCATACCCCGAATAGAGCACCCGGAAAATGTACCGGACTGGCAGTCGGCCCTGGCAGAGGCCATTGGTAGCGTGGAGGAGCTGCTGGACCTGCTGCAAATAGATTCCGGACAGCGCCCCGCAACAGCGATACCCGGTGATTTTCCCCTGCGTGTGCCGCACAGTTTCGCAGCACGCATGAAAACCGGCAATATCAACGACCCGTTGCTGCGCCAGGTCCTGCCACTGCCGGCAGAAAGCGCCACCGTCCCCGGTTACCTGCCCGACCCCCTTGCCGAGCGGGCCGCCATGGCCACGCCGGGCCTGCTGCATAAATACCACGGGCGTGCCCTGCTGACCGTGACCGGCGCCTGCGCCATTCACTGCCGTTACTGTTTCCGGCGGCACTTTCCGTACAATGAAGCCAATCCGGTAGCCGCCCATCGGGAGCAGGCGCTGGCGTACCTGCGCAGTCACGGGGAAATTTCCGAGGTGATACTGAGCGGCGGTGACCCGCTGGTCCTGCCGGACAGCCGTTTGCGGGAACTGGCGGCGCAGTTGGCGGCCATAGCGCATATCCAGACACTGCGTCTGCACACCCGGCTGCCGATCGTGCTGCCGGCACGTATCGATACCCAGCTGCTTGACTGGCTTGGAAACCACCCCGGCCGCAAGGTAATGGTCCTGCATTGCAACCACCCCAATGAAATCAACGCGGAAGTGGCTGCGGCAATGCAGGAACTGGCACACGCTGGTGTGACCCTGCTAAACCAGTCGGTGCTGCTGGCAGGCATCAATGATAGCGCCGCTATCCTGAAGGATCTGAGTGAATCCCTGTTTACCGCGGGGGTACTGCCATACTACCTGCACCAGCTGGACCGGGTACAGGGAGCCGCTCACTTCGAGGTCACCGATACCAGGGCCCGTGAATTGCTGCAACAGTTGCATGCCACCCT
>JAUVNM010000187.1 GCA_030599705.1 Gammaproteobacteria bacterium | reverse complement strand
GTTGGGAAGCCGGTAGGAAGGGGACAGGGATCAGGGGACAGTGATCAGTGGGTAGTGGGTAGTGGACGGTAGTCCCGATCCCCGATACCCGATTCCCGACACCCCAGTCCCGAATCCCGCCGTCATCCCCGCGAAGGCGGGGATCCATGAACACGGAATTGAAGGTCAGGCGGTAATGGATTCCCGCCTTCGCGGGAATGACGAATAAATTTGCAGGGATAACGAATAAATTCGCGGGAATGACGAATAAACTCGCGGTTAGCGCGCCTCTTTCCTGGCGCGGTCCAGCTCGGCCTCGGCCTCTTGTACCCGCTCCTGGTATTCCGGTGTCAGACGGCTGCCGCCCCCGGCCGTGCCTAGACGGTCACCTTCCCGGATCTGGCTGGCTTCCTCGAAGTTCTTTTCGGCATCCCGGACAGTCTGCTGTGCAGTCTTTTTCTGTTCTGCCTTGCGGGCTGTGCCCGATGTATCGACCTGGCCGGCCGCCTTCAGCAGTTCTGCCTCCCGTTGCCGGGATTCCTGCAGGTCCTTCGCCGACGGGGCCGGTGCCTCGATCCTGATCTTCTCTTCCTGCGCCGCACCGCTTACCGGTGTGTCGGAGAAGGTCACGTTGCCATGTTCATCAACCGAGCGGTAGGCGGTCTGGGCAGCTGCCTGGAATGCAGCTGTTGCAAGTATTACCAATAGCAGTTTCCGGTGTGTCATTGTTTGCCTCCTTGTTGCGGGCATATGTTATGTAAGCGGGGTCAGCATGAGTTCCACGCGACGGTTACGGGCGCGTCCTTCGGGCGTGTCATTTGTGGCGACCGGCACCTCCAGGCCCATGCCGCTGGTAATGATGCGCTGCGGCAGGACCTGCTGGCTTTCCAGGTAGCGTGCGACACTGCTTGCGCGTTTTTCGGACAATTGCTGGTTGAAAGCAGCCGTACCGACGCTATCGGTGTGACCGGTGATATCGATGTAGGTCTTCTCGAACTCGTTGACGACCAGGGCGACGGAATTCAGGATCTGGTAGAAGTCGGCATTGATGTTACTGGAGGCGAATGCAAAGGTGATGTTGCCGGGCATATTCAGGATGATGTTGTCGCCGCTGCGGGTCACGCTTACTCCAGTGCCCTGGAGTTGCGCGCGCAGCTTGTCTTCCTGCTTGTCCATGTAGGCGCCAACACCCAGGCCAGTGAGCGCACCAATACCAGCGCCAATCAGGACCGAACGCCGACTGCCGCCAGCGAGGGCGCCGATGATGGCACCGGCCGCGGCGCCAATGCCGGCACCCTTGGCCTTATTGCTGGCCTCTTCCTCGCCGGTGTACGGGTTGGTCGTACACCCGGTGATGCCCACAGCCATGGCAAGCAATGCCGCGAGCAGACCGTTTTTTGAACGACTGAAAAAAAGGGCGCCGGATGATGTGATCGGGTGATGAAGCATGGAGACTCCCTGGGTTGAATGCGGTAATCCGTGGTCAGGTACTATCTGCAAAGTATGAACAAACCGGCCGAGTTTGTGAAGGGGCGCTTCCGGTATCAGGCCATGCAGGAATGATGGATAATGCCCGGGACATCCATAGGTGAGGGAACCTGTCCATGCTGCAATCCAGACTTTTCCTGCTTGTTTTCCTGTTTTTCCAGGCCACCGGCCTGTTGGCGGCCCAGGATCCGGCGGTACGCAATGAGATCAGTGCCCGGGTGGAGAGAATCGGTACCACCGCAGGTCTTGAGATACAGGGGGCGGCAATCTCCTCGGTCATCGTGATTCCGGCGCTCTACCAGGAGCGTGATTATTCACCACTGTGGACAAACCAGCACCCGATTCGACAGCTGCTGGATGCAATACGTTCCATCGGTGCAGATGGTCTGGATCCCACTGACTACCACCTGGCCGCACTGGAGCAGTTGCAGCAGCAAACCGGGAGCAAAGCCTCACCGGCACAACTGGCGGACTTCGATATCCTGTTGACCGATAGCCTGGTGCGCCTCGGTTATCACCTGATGATTGGCAAGGTTGACCCCGTCGCACTTGACCAGAACTGGAACATGGACAAGACCGTTGGCGACCTGGATGCCGTGCTGGCAATGGCTAATGCTGTTACCAATGGTTCCGTTGACCAGCTGATCGACAGTCTGCGCCCGCAAGCACCGATCTATGCGCAGATGAAAACGGCACTGGCCAGGTATCAGCGTATGGCGGCAGCAGGTGGCTGGCAGTCGCTGGCGGAAGGCCCGGCAATCAAATCGGACATGAGCGATCCCCGGGTTCCCGCTCTGCGGGAACGGCTTGCCGCCAGCGGCGAGTTCACCGGCGCCGACCGGCAGTCATCCATTTACGACGAGTCACTCGAGCAGGCAGTCAGACTGTTCCAGCGCCGGCATGGCCTGGAGGATGACGGCATCATCGGCAAGGACACCCTGCAGGCACTGAATGTCCCGGTGGAACAACGTATCGATCAACTGCGTGTGAACCTGGAACGGGCCCGCTGGATACTAAGGGACTTGCCGGATGATTATGTGCTGGTTGATATTGCCGGTTTTCATGTGAGCCTGGTCCGGGACAGCAACGTCGTCTGGGAAACCCGTGCGCAGGTCGGCAAGCCCTACCGGACAACACCGGTGTTTCGATCCGAGATTACCTACATGGACATGAATCCAACCTGGACGGTACCGCCCACCATCCTGCGCAAGGATGTGCTGCCGGCGATCAAGCGGGACCCGGAATATCTGCAGAAAAAGAACATGCGGGTGCTGGACAAGCAGGGGAACACCATCGACCCGGCGAGCGTCGACTGGTCGCTTTATCCGGCGGCCGGGTTTCCCTACCTGATTCGCCAGGACCCCGGACCCGCCAATGCACTCGGCCGCATTAAGTTCATGTTCCCCAACAAGCATCTTGTCTATCTACATGATACCCCAAGTAAATCCTTGTTTGACCGGACCGAGCGGGCGTTCAGCTCCGGCTGTATCCGCATCGATAAACCCTATGAGTTTGCGGAGTTGCTGCTGGACGACCCGCAGCAGTGGGGGCCGGACGAGATACTCAAGGCCATTGACAACAAAAAGACACGCTCGGTGTCGTTGCCACAGCCGATCACGGTCCTGTTGCTTTACTGGACGGTGGACTTCGACGCGGACGGGAACGTGGTCTTCAAGCAGGACATCTACGAGCGTGATGCACCGATCGTGGCCGGGTTACAAAAACCATTCCGGTTCCGCGACCGGCCCGTGGTGTCCGGGGTGGAATGAAATGGGACTGGTCGAATAAATTCGACCCTACACTGATCGTGTTGTAGGGCCGAATTTATTCGGCCAACAGGTTTGACCCTTTACGGGTTACAACTGGTCCTCGAGGGGCAGCAGGCCGTAGAAAAAATCGGCGATGCGTTGTCCGAAGTGGCGTGCCGGCTGGCGATAGACAGTACCTGCCGACGAGGTCCAGGTCAGCCGGTTTTTTTCATCGATGTCCACGCGCCAGGCATTCTCCGGCTGCATGTCGTGTTTAATAATATCGGCAACCCTGTCGGCCAGTTCCGGGTCATAGACCAGCAGGCCCATTTCAGAATTGATATGCATCGAGCGCGGGTCCATGTTGAGCGAACCGACATAGGAATATTCGCGGTCGATGACAAAGGTCTTGGTGTGCAGGGTGATAAACCGTCCTTCAATACCCGCCAGCTCGATTTCCCTGGTATCAGCGGGACGTCTGCGATATTCGTACAGTTCAATTCCGGCTTCGATCAGTTTACGCCGCCACGGTGCGTAACCGCTGTTGACCATGGTGTGGTTGTTGGAGGCCATGGAATTGGTCAGGACGCGGATGCGCACTCCGCGCTGTGTATGCTCTGTGAGTCGTTCCATGAAATCCGGTGTCGGAATGAAATAGGCCGAGGCGATCAGTATTTCACTGCTGATGTCTATATCGATGTCACGCAGTTTCTCGATCTTGCGGACACGGGCATTATTCTCGAAGGTGCTGGGCGGGTCGTCATAGACCACCCAGACCTGCCCGGGGGTTGCCATCTCGGTGAACTCGATCAGGTGTCTTGCCCAGAGCCGGTCATTGTCAAAGTCCGCCTGCTTCAGGCGTTCTGATTGGTCGAGTTCCGCCAGGATTTCCTGCCGGACAATGCCCGGTGGTGGCAGGGTGCGTCCAGGTCTGTCGAAGGCCGCGCCCGGCGTCGCCCATTTGTCGTTCCAGAACACGTCAAAGCTGGCTGAAATTTCATCGGTAACCGGGCCGGCACAGATCAGTTCCAGGTCACGGAAATTGTATTCCCGGCTCAGCCCGAAATAGGCATTGCCGATATTGCGGCCGCCGACGATGGCAAAGCGGTTATCGGCGACCAGCAACTTGTTGTGCATGCGCTGGTTGAGCTGGTTCGCAAACCCCAGGAACTCGATCCCCCGCTGCCAGACACTGCCGCGTTTCTGCCAGGGGTTGAAGACCCGGACCTCGATGTTCGGGTGGCGATCCAGCAGGACGATGTCATCATCGGCACTCAGCAGGAACACATCATCCACCAGCAGGCGCACCTGTACACCGCGATTGGCGGCATCAAACAGGCGCATGGCCAGCAGCTTGCCGGTTTCATCGCCGTTCCACAGATAGTACTGGGCGTCGATCGACTGCTGCGCCAGGTCT
>JAUVNM010000226.1 GCA_030599705.1 Gammaproteobacteria bacterium | reverse complement strand
TTCTGACGAATAGCCGCACCAATTACGCACGCACAACACCTGATCACTTCCCTGTGATCAAACCACCTGTTGAGACAGTATCGGATCATCACTGACCGGTTCGCGGGCAAGCCCGCTCCCACAAGGATTAACTGAATCCCGTAGGAGCCAGCTTGCTGGCGAATCCGGTCTATCCGATTCCGGCGTCGTAGGCATGCCCGCTCCTACGAACGCGTTAACCTGGCAGCCAACAGATCAGCGGCCTGCTGGATGCCGGTTGGTGGCGGAGGCGTTTTTTTCGGCGACTGCAGCAAACTGGCCAGCACGTCAGCATAACGGCCGGTATTGAATTGTTGCAGTGAGATTTCACGGAGGTTACCGTGTTCCTGCGCCCACGCATTCAGGTACACGGTCTCCGGCCAGTCCGGCCGTGCCAGCGTCAGTAGCGGTAACCCGTTACATACCGCCTCGGTGTAGGTCCCGTACCCCGGCTTGGTCAGTACAGCATCTGCGGATGCGAGTAAATCAATCATCGACAGGTGCAAGGAGCTACCGTCAACGAAATCCGCACGTGCCTGATCGGGTGCTACAGGAAATACCCATACCACGTCATCCAGCTGCGGCCAGTTTCCCAGCGGCAAATCAGTCTCAATGCCGCCGAGCCCGACCAGCACCACACGCGTTGCCTCAGCGACCGCCAGCTCTTCACGCAGTGCCGTACAGCGCCGTGTCCCCAGACGCGCGACAGGCCCGAGCGCACGGTAATTCGGCAACTCCGGCATGGGCAGTGCCGGTTCCGGTGCAAGAAACACATCGGCTGCCTGATAACCGGCCAGCATCTGTTCATGGATATCATCTGCCCCGTGACTGGCCCCGAGGTAACTGCTGAAAACCGCGGCCCAGTTCAGGGAGCACAAAGCCACGGCCGGAATATTTTCGCGTGCCGCAGCCGCCAGCAACAGCCATGGAATATTCGCCAGCACCAGGTCGGGCTTGAGCACGCGCAATTGTGCGCGCATTTCTTCAAGCACTGCCGCACGACGCTGGTGAAATTCCCGGAACACGGCCCGCGAGGCCGGCACATCGACTTCCCACGCACTGTGCATACACAGCACCGGGTCGGTCTCGGCAGGGATGCAGGTAAATTCCGTCTCGATACGCCCGGCAAGAACGGCCTGCGGTAACCCGCTCATCAGCGTGAGTCGCAGGCCGGGAAGCTGGTCTGCCAGGGTATTGATGACTGGCGCGCATTGCGCCAGATGACCGTAGCCGTGACCGGATATGGCCAGCAGCAGGTGCGGGGCACGGCTCATTCCGGCAGCAGCCGCTCCATCAGGTAACCGAGACAGTCCTGGCGAATGATCGTCTCGTCGAGGGTGAACATGGACGGCATGAGCGGCCGGACCGTCAGCAGCGCTTCACCGTTAAACCGGAAATAGTGTTCGAAGACTTCCATGCCGTTGTCGTCATGCACGCTAAGCCGTGGCTCGGCGCCACTGCCGCGCCAGCCAAGTACGGTCTCGGCCGGCAGCTCCCGGAAATTCAGGTGATCGAGGCCCTCGACCAGACGCAGGTCGACATCGACATTGCCGAAGCTGAAGCTGACCTCCGGGGGTATCTTCACGATCGCCACGGTATGAAACAGGTCAACATCGTGTGAAGCTACCGGGTGCTCGGGTAATTCGTGCAGGTGCAGGCAGGCATCGATGTATTCACGCGCATGTTCCGTGCCGTATTTCTGGCCCGGCTTGCCGCACTCGATGGTCACGGCAGGGCACACGCCGGACATGGCCATCGACTGCACCCCGAGCGGCCGGATGAAATACACCACCGTACGGCTGAACAGTGCGGCCAGGTGCAGGAAACGGTTATCGACCCGGTTGATGCAGGCGTAGTGGGGATTGATGCCGGTATTGTTGTGCAAATCGACACTGGCAAAGGCCTGGCGCGCCGTCATGATATCGACCAGCTGCTGCATCATGCGTACCTCGGGCAGGTCGCCGAACTCGGTTCCCGGCCAGGCACGATTGTAGTCCGGCTGCGAATCGAGGTAGCGCCGCCCCTCGCCGGCCGCGGCCACGTTGCCGATAAACAGGGACAGCGCGCGTGGCAGCTCCCGGGACCGATAGTCACGCAGCAGCGCCTGCACCGCGTAGAACCCGGTGCTCTCGTTACCGTGCAGCAGGACGCTGACAAACAGCGGCGCCGGTTCCCGCCCCGGCAAGTGGATCAGGGTCGGGCCGTCGAGCAGCCCAGGCAGCCCCTCGACGGCTACGTCGAGCAGTTCCGGTGGCAGGTTTTCAATAATCTTGAGCATGTGAACGGCGTAGTTATTCGTCTATTTAGCGGCTATCCTTCATTAATTCCATGTAAATTACGCCATCTGATTCGATTACGTTTCATCCAGATCCCAGGTGTGCACGGGCTGGCCCGCTGTCTGTTGACGGTAGTAGGCCTCGGTCAATGCCTCCATTTTCCGCCCATGCCGTTCGACCCAGGCGCGCTGCCAGGCAGCCCCGTTCATGGCGGTGCGGGCGCGCCCCTCGATGATACCGAGATACTTGTCGATGTCGTCCCGGTCAATCTCCAGCGCCTCCAGGCCCTGGCGGGCGGCGGGTAACAGTTCCTCCAGCAGCAGGGTGCGCACCGCCCCCTTGCGTGCATCCAGCCAGGTCACCCGGGCATCCAGCCCGTAGCGCGCCGTGGCATAAAAATTGTCGCGCGCCGTGGCAAACGGCAGATGCTGCTCCGGGGCTATCTCGGCCTGCATCAGTGTCTGCATCAGACCGAAGAAGAAGGCCGCATTCGCCATCACATCCACCACCGTCGGCCCGCCGGATACCACCCGGTGTTCGATGCGCAGGTGCGGGATGCCGTCATAGTCGAACCCGATCAGCGGCCGGTTCCAGCGCCAGATGGTGCCGTTGTGCAGGCGCAAGTGCGACATCTGCTCCAGCCCCTCGTAATAGTGCATGGGCAACAGCACGGGGTAATGCTGTTCGTTCTCGACAAAACACTCCAGGATGGACTCACGCACATAACCGGAACCGAAACTCACCCGCTGCAACGGGCCGTGGCTTGCGCCGGCAAATCCGCCGACGGCGACCGACTGCTCGAACAGCGGAATGCGGGTCTCGTCCCACAAATCATGCCCGAACAGGTACGGTGAATTCGACGCAATCGCCACCATCGGCGCCGACATGACCACTGCGGCATTATAGGCACGCGTGGCACGCCGCGGATGGACTTTGAGATGCAGCTGAAATGAGGTGGTGGCCGACTCCAGCATGACGCTCCGGTGCGCGGTCTTGAGGTGTTCACGACCGTGAATATCGAGTTCCAGCGGCCGCCCCTCGCGCAACCGCAGCACCTGCTCGTTGAGAGCGCGGTAACGCTTCAGGTCGGACATGTTTTCCTGGGTCAGTACCGCCTCCCGGACCGTGGGCAGGATGCCGATCATCAGCAGGCGTGCCTGCAAAGTGGCGGCAACGCGGGAACACTGCCCCCAGGTCGCGCCGAGACTGGCCTCGAAGCGGCTCAGTGCCGATCCCCACAGGTGCTGCGGATGATCATTCAGTTCGACATTGAAGCGCGCCAGTTCGGGCACCACCATCGGGTTATCGAGGATCTTGAGAAACTCTTCATTGACGGGCGCCGGCTGTGCGTTGCTGTCGACCAGCCAGGCTTCGAGTTCGAAACCACCCATGCGGTCACGCGGCGAAAACACATCATCACGGAACCACTCACCGAGCAGCGCCGTTTCCGCGCGCAGGCGCTCGGCATAGTCCACGAAATCCTGTGGCGTAAAATGCGTTTCTTCTATTTCCTGTCCCATAACCGGTTGGCGGCTGATGAATCACTCAACGCAGGAGCCAGCTCGCTGGCGAATTAGTAGCGAATACCGTTTATTAATTATCCGGGCAACTGTTCGCGGGCATGCCCCAGGGCAGCCTCTCGGCGCAAGCACCTCACCTTCAGCCCGCTCCTGCAAACGATACCCTACACAGGTAAAATCATGCACC
>JAUVNM010000209.1 GCA_030599705.1 Gammaproteobacteria bacterium | reverse complement strand
TCACCACAAAGGACA
The DNA here is from genome assembly GCA_030599705.1 of Gammaproteobacteria bacterium. Classification (GTDB taxonomy): domain Bacteria; phylum Pseudomonadota; class Gammaproteobacteria; order UBA9214; family UBA9214; genus SZUA-186. The sequence goes on along the minus strand of JAUVNM010000209.1, from coordinate 4,326 downwards.
TATTCACGCCGTTTCAGCCTGAGCTTGCGCAACCAGGGCATGAAGCGGTCGAGAAAGCCGAACTTGACCGCCTGGCGATCCTCGCTGGAGGAACCGGATGGAAGATAGACAGACACCACGCTCAGCGGCCCGAAGCATACCTCGATGTAGCGCCCCTCGGCATCCATGTCCGGCCAGCCGAGCCCGCTAATCACCTTGTCGGGTTTGTGCCTGCTGTAGATCGCTACGCCACTGTAGCCTTTTTTTTCCGCATCATGAAAACAGGCATGCCAGCCACGCGGCCGGAACACCGGGTCTTCCAGCTGGTGCAGCTGGGCCCTGGTTTCCTGGATACAGACCACATCCGCCTGCTGGCGAACCATCCACTGAAAGAACCCCTTCCGCGCTGCCGAACGGATACCATTCACATTGACCGTAATAATGCGCATAATTTTACTGTGTAAATCTGGTGTGTATGATATAGCAGGCTGTCTTGATTTACCGTAAACCGACGAAACCGACTTTGCCACAGAGTACACAGAGGACTGGAATTTTCATTTTATTCTCTGTGTGCTCTGTGGCGATCATTAATTATCCCGAATGAAAGACTACCAGCACGAATTCATCGATCTTGCGATCACTGCCGGCGTCCTGCGGTTTGGCGAGTTCACCCTCAAGTCCGGACGCACCAGCCCGTACTTTTTCAATGCCGGGCTATTCAATACCGGTGCACACCTGGCACGGCTGGGACGTTTCTATGCCCGGGCAATCGTCGAGAGCAAAACTGAATTCGATGTCCTGTTCGGCCCGGCCTACAAGGGCATTCCGCTGGCGGCGGCGGCCGCCATCGCCCTGGCCGACCATCACCAGCGCAATGTGCCCTGGTGCTTCAACCGCAAGGAGGCCAAGGATCACGGCGAGGGCGGCAACCTCGTCGGCAGTGACCTCGCCGGCAGGGTGCTGGTGATCGATGACGTGATTACCGCCGGTACCGCCATCCGCGAGTCCGTCGAACTCATCAAGGCGGCCGGCGCCACGCTCGGCGGCGTGGTCATCGCGCTCGACCGCCAGGAATGCGGCCAGGGCGCACAGTCCGCCATCCAGGAGGTAGCAGCCGAACACGACATCACCGTCACCAGCATCGTCACGCTCGCGCACCTGCTGGAATACCTGCAGGCACAGGGTGACCGCAGTGCAGATGTCGCGCGGATCGAATCCTACCGGGAACAATACGGGGTATAAAAAATCAGGCTCTTCCCCGGATCGAGTGGGTAGATTACCGCTGTAGGGCCGAATTCATTCGGCCAATCATGACACCGGTCGTCAGAGCGGAAGATGAAACGCCGATGGTCGAATGAATTCGACCCTACCGTTCTGCTAGTTGATTTACCCGCTCAATCAGGGGAAGAGCACGGGCCACGAACGCCGGCTGTTTTCAGCCGAGAATGAGCATGAGGCCAACCAGCAAGGTCACGATCTCGAAGGCCCGCTTGATCCAGCGGTTCCCGGACTTGATCGCAAGGTGCGCGCCGAGATAACCCCCGATCAGGGAGCCCAGCAGCAGGGCCGGCAGCCAGCTCCAGCGAATCTCGCCGAGGATACCGAGCATTAGCGCACCCGCGCTGTTCCAGAACACCCCGACGAGGATCAGGGTATAGGCAATGGCGCGCTGGTAATCGAGACCGAACCAGCGCACCAGCCACAGGGTCACGAACAGGCCGGTGCCCGAGGTCAGCGAGCCGTTGAGTGCCCCGATAACGAACAGGACCAGCCCGCCGATCAGGACCCCGCGCCGGTCGCGGTGGGCCGGCTGCACGGTCTGGCCGAGGGTCGGGTTGAGCCAGGAATACACGCCAAGCCCGGCGGTCAGCACCCCGAGCGCCACCTCGGCCGCCCGTTCCGGTACAAAAAAGATGATATTTGCCCCGACGACGACACCTGGCAGGCCGAACACCAGGATCCAGGTCACCAGCCGGCGCTCGAGGGATGGTTCCCTCAAGTGACGAATTGTCGCGCCGATACCAAGGGCGACACTGGCGACTTTATGGGTCGCCAGCGCAATAGTGAAAGGCAGGCCCAGGAAGATCAGGGCGGGCAGCTGGACAAGTCCGGCGCCGCCCCCGGAAAAGGCCGAAAACAGGTTGGCCACGAGAGAAATCAGGAACAGAATGAATTGCTCTATACCGTTCAAGACAGCATCGCCATAGCGTTAAAATAAAGTATATACTCCCGAACCATCACAAAACCGGACCCCCTGACGTGAGTACCACACTGCATCATATCTACCGCTGCCTGATTTTACTGCCCCTGCTGTTCTCCGCATCCGTGGTCCATGCGGAACGCACTTTCCGCTGGATCGATGAAGATGGCCAGGTTAACTATGGCGACCGCGTGCCCCCGCGGTACGCGATAAAGGAACGCAAGGAGATCAATGAGCAGGGACGCACGGTAAAGGTTTATGCGGCGCCCAGGACACCCGAGCAAAAGGCCGAGGACCGACGCCAGGCCATCATTGCGGCAGCCAAGAAAAAAATCGCGGAAAGACGCCTCCGCCATGACCGCACCCTGCTGGCAACCTACTCGTCCGAGGAAGACATGCAACTGGCGCGGGATGGCAAGGTCGCGTCTGTAGAAACCCTGATCCAGCTGACGCACCGGCGCATCAAGTCCATGCAGAAACGCCTGCTCAAGCTGACCGACGAGGCCGCCGAATACGAGCGCAGCGGCAAGGAACTTCCTAGTGGCCTGCAACAGCAGATTATCAGCCTGCGGGAGCAGATCATCCAGAATGAAAACTTCGTCAAGGACAAGGACCGCGAGATGGAAGCTATCCGGCTGCAATTTATCGCGGATATCAAGCGCTTCACTGAACTGACCGGGGATGATCCGCAGGCAGCCGCTGCACAGTTACCCGATATGACGGAAATTGAACGGGAACTGGAAGCACTGAACAAACCACCGGAACCTCTTCCCAAAGTATCCAAGAAACCCGGGAAGAAGCGTGCCAACATCAAGCTGAGTCGCCATGACCGGACATTACTGGCAACCTATAAAAGCGAAGATGAGATTCTCAGGGAACGCGAAAATAAAATCGGCTCTGTGAATGCAGCCATGCGGAAAACCGCCGCCTCGATTGATTCCCTGCAGGCGGACCTGACTGGCCTGGTAGACAATGCTGACGAATATGAAAGCAATGACCAGCGGCCACCGGAAATGCTGATGCGGCAGATGAAGGCAGTCCTTGATGATATTGCGAAGGATGAAGGCAGCCTGGGAGCCTGGCGTCGGGAGAAACGCGACATAGAACGCAAGTTCGAGCTCGACCTGGCCCGCTACCGCGAAATTACGGTAGGCACGGTAGACACGGTAGACACGGCAGAGTACTAGGCCTCGATCAGGGTACCCACGCCCTCATCGGTAAACAATTCCACCAGCACCGAGTGCTCGACCCGGCCGTCAATGATATGGGCGGCTGCGACGCCGCTGTTCACGGCAGACAGGGCACAGTTGACCTTTGGCAGCATACCCCCGTGTATGGTGCCATCGGCAATCAGCCGGTTGATATCAGCGGCACGCAAACCGGTCAGCAGATTTTCCTGCTCGTCCAGCAGCCCCGGGGTATTGGTCAGCAGGATAAGCTTCTCGGCCTTCAATACCTCGGCCATGCGCCCGGCCACCAGGTCTGCATTGATATTGTAGGAGCGCCCGTCATCACCCACGCCGATGGGTGCAATCACCGGGATGAAGTCCCCGCCTATCAACATGTTCACGACGCTGGCATCGATACTGGAAACTTCACCGACGTGACCGAGATCGATGATTTCCGGCGCATCCAGCTCCGGTGTATTGCGGGTAATGGTCATCTTGCGTGCATGGATCAGGTCCCCGTCCTTGCCGGTCAGGCCCACGGCACGCCCGCCGTGATGCGCGATAAGATTGACGATCTCCTTGTTGACCAGGCCACCGAGCACCATCTCGACCACATCCATGGTCTCGCTGTCAGTCACCCGCATCCCGTCAATGAAAGTGCTCTCCTTGCCGATCTTCTCGAGCAGCCGGCCAATCTGCGGGCCACCGCCATGTACCACCACAGGATTGATGCCCACCAGCTTCATCAGAACGACATCACGCGCAAAGCCGCTCTTGAGGTTTTCGTCGAGCATGGCGTTACCGCCATACTTGATAACGATGGTCTTGCCGCGGTAGCGGCGAATATAGGGCATGCCTTCAGCAAGGACACGCGCTACGTTTCTGGCTGATTCAGCGGATAATGACATAATCAGTCGGAGAACCTGAGATTGATTGTTTGAATAATGTCATTGTGAGCGTAGCGAAGCAATCTCTGTC
>JAUVNM010000073.1 GCA_030599705.1 Gammaproteobacteria bacterium | reverse complement strand
TCAGCAGCAGCTCCAGATCACAGACCTGTCGCAGGTTCAGGCTGATCGACGGGAAATCACCGGAGCCGGATTGCAGGTCCCCGGCGCGTTGCTCGTCCACGAGCAAATCACAAAGTTCGCCGCCATGCGGCTTGATCAGGTGTTCCATAAAATCATTACCCTTCTTGATTCAGCTGTTTGCCGAATGAATTCGGCCCTACAACAGTAGTTGAATATAATCGACCAACTACGACAGCAGTTGAATTTATTCGACCAACTATAACTCAAAGCGGGAACCGCACCAGCCCGGTGTCAACCGCAAACCTTCCTCGAGCTGAACCGCGGGTTGCCACCCGGTCTGTTCCGTCAAACGGATACTGTCACAAACCCAGTCAGGATGACGTAATTCACACAACTTTTCCGGCGTCAGCATGGGCGCATAACCCAGCACACGGCCGGCCTGCCGGTTTACCCGGGCCGGGATATCGAGCAGCCAGTCCGGGACCTGCAGCAGTCGGACCTTTCTGCCGCACAGCCGGGAAACGGTCTCCGCCACAGCGGACCAGTTGTACCCCCCTGCCCGGCCGTCATCGATGCTATACACCCCGCTGGCGCAACGCTCGCAACGCAGCCAGGCCAGCACGGCCCCGGCAAGATCCTCGACACACACCATGGAGAAGCGCGCCGCGGGTGACCCGGGTACCGGGGCAATCCCCCTGCCCATGGCCCGGAACAGGGGCAGCAGTTCCTTGTCGCCCGGACCGTATACCGCCGGCGGCCGCAGCGCCATCCAGGAAACCCTGTTTGCCTCGGTGGACAGTACCTGCTCTCCCCGGTATTTGCTGGCCGCATAATACGACAGACCGGGCTCACGTGCCGCGAGTGATGACAGGCTCAACAGATGCGGCGGTTCGGCAAGGCCCTCGAGGACCCGCAACAGGCTCCTGACACCGTCTACATTCACCCGGTCAAACTGCTGTTGCGTGGCGCCACGCACCGCCCCCGCACAGTGGACCACCGCAGTGGCGCCCTGCACCAGGGTATTCAGACTTTCCGCATTCTCGAGACTGCCGGTTACCCGGACCAGGTTGCCGGATTGCGGCAATCCCGCCCTGGCGGGTGAGCGTACTAATGCACGCACCTGGAACCCGGCATCCAGCACCTGCCTGCAGATGGTCCGGCCGATGAAACCTGTGGCCCCGGTAATGGCGATTGTTCGTGTCACTGCCCAGGGAATCTCTGATTTATTTCAACGAGCCAGTAGGGTCGAATTCATTCGACCAGCGGCGTTTCAACGCAATCCGTTTTCCGCTCTAACGATCGGCGCCATGATTGGCCGAATGAATTCGGCCCTACAACGGTAATCTACCCGCACGATCAGGGAAAGAGCCAACAGAATATCCGTTATCATCAGATTGAAAACCCCTGAAGTTTGACGCAAAAAATAACCGGCCGAAGCCGGTTATCCTGAACTGGAAATGCATTCTGTTCGGCTCGTCAGACTGACTCTTGCTTCAGATTCAGGTCAGCAGCGGCTGTTTCCCGTGCCGTGAGCGGTATCAGCTGAACAGAATCATGACGCTCCATAAACTGCTGGCGTGCCTTGGAACGGGACAGTTTTCCTGAAGATGTCCGTGGCAGGGTATGCGAGGGAACCAGTTCGATATAGGTATCGATACCCAGCTCCAGGTGCACCAGACGCGTCAGGCGATTGACCAGGTCGGCACGCCTGTCGAGGTCGGAATCACGGCACTGGATAACCAGTACACACATTTCTTCCTGTTTCCCGGGCACCGAAAATGCCAGTGCATCACCGATATTGACTTCCGGCTGCTGCTCGGCAAGGTACTCGAGATCCTGCGGCCAGATATTCCGACCGTTAATGATAATGGTGTCTTTCTTCCTGCCCGTGATAATCAGCTTGCCATCGACGCTGTAACCGATATCACCGGTGTTCAGCCAGCCGTCTTCCGACAATGCCGCACTGGTTTCCTCCGGCGCATTGAAATAACCGGACATCACGCTCGGACCCTGCACGAATATAATGCCGCTGCGACGATCCGCTAGCACATTGCCGGCTTCATCACGGATTTCGACATTGTATTCAGGCAACGGCTTGCCGCATTCAACAAAGCAACGCGGCCGGCCCGGCTCATCCATTTCCGCAACCGGCAAGGCTTCCTGGTGATCCGCATGATGATCGCCATCAACACAGTCGGTTGAGTGACCTTCCATCAGCGGCGCAAAACTCACTGCCAGTGAACACTCTGCCATCCCGTAACAGGCAAGAAACGCCTTCTCGTTAAACCCGGCCGGGGCCAGGGCTTTGGCAAAGCGCACCAGCGTTTCCGAACGAATCATCTCGGCACCAACGCCGGCAACACGCCAGTTGCTCAGATCGTAGTTGGCGGCTTCACCCTCACGCAAACGGCGGGTGCACAGCTCATAACCGAATGGCGGGCTGAATGAAATCGTTGCCTTGGTCAGGGTCATCAGGTTCAGCCATTGACGCGGACGCATGGCAAACTCGCGCGTATCCAGATAATCAACCGAGGTCTGGGCAGCGACCGGCACCAGCACCAGGCCAACGAGGCCCATGTCGTGATAGAAGGGCAACCAGGAAAAGCAGCGGTCACCCGGACCCATCTTGACGCCGTGCGTAATAATCCCGGCCAGATTGCTCATGACCGCACCCTGTTTGATAATCACACCCCGCGGGAACCGCGTACTGCCGGATGTGTACTGTATATAGGCGATATCGTCCGCATCCGACTCAGGGAACTCGATCGCTTCATTGTCAGGCAGCTTGTCGAAAGCTTCCGCGTCACCGATCATTGACAGGCCCAGACCTTCACCGGCCTCCTCGAGAAACGACAGATAACCTGTGGGCGCCATGGCGACCTCGGCGTCGCTGCTTTCCAGCAAGCCGCGCAGCTGGGTTACAAAGGTTGCATGCCCGCCCAGCTTGATTGACGCCGGTAACGACACCGGAATCAGCCCGGCATACTGGCACGCAAAAAAGAATTTCAGGAAATCAGGATTGGTTTCGGCGACCAGCGCAACACGGTTACCTTTCTGCAAACCCATCTCAAGGAGTTTGCGCGCAAGCATCCTGGCAGCTTCGCGCAATTGTGAATAGGGCAGCGTTGCATACAGCTTGCCGCGCCCGGTATAGAAATTCGCACCGGTATCACCACGGGCAGCATAATCCAGCGCCTCGCTCAGAGACGCGAAATCTGCGGCACGAAACGGAAGGTCGTGCAAAGTAGGTGTCGATGTTGTGTTCACAACAGGCCCTTCCTTTGTTGGTATCAGCTTTGCCAGGTACGGCGCAGGTCAAAGCCAAAATAAATTTCAAAATGTGGTGAATTCGATCTGGCAACCACGAACACATCACCAGAAAATTCGTGCGTCCTACCCGTCATTACGGCGACCACTTGTTGCAAAAAAACCCGTAGCCTGCAAACAACGGTGGTGACCAAACTAACCACACTGCGAATTAAGTGCGAGCTATATTGCCTAAAAACCAAGTGAAACACAACACTTTTTTCGCAATACCGCCAATACGGCCAATGCTCGCGATATGTCGCTGTTTTACAACAAACAACCCTTTGGCGTCCCGCCGGCCTTGTTGCAACAAACCAACATGGACCAATGGCCAGGTGATCGCTACTACCCGCACCCACGATCAAGACATGGATACAGCATGATCTATGCCACGCCGGGTGGTTACTGATAAACTAAAATTATCAGGAGGTTACAGCAGGATCGGCCAGGATTGATGCATTATTGCAGTGCGTTTCCTGACTAAATGCACCAATCCTGTGCATAAAACCGGTGTTTGGCCAGCGAGCCATTATCGGCATCCGGCCGCCATTCTTTAGGCAAGGGGGTTTGCACGGCAAGATGTTGACGCCACTACCGCCGGTTTTCTTGCTGTATCATCGCCGGCTTCAAGGCACATGGAAAACAGGCAGTTAACTGATAAAATGAGTCCTTCGCCGGTAACGCCTTACCACATCAGGCCCGTCTCCGACCGCAAGCAGCTCGATGAATTCATCGCGATTCCCTGGTCTGTTTACGGTGACGACCCGCACTGGGTGCCACCGCTGCTGTTTGAGCAGCGTCAGCGCCTGACCCCCAAAAACCCGTTTTTTCAGCACGCGCACTGGCAGGCCTGGACGGCCTGGTCCGGGGACCGCCCGGTGGGTCGGATCAGCGCACAAATAGACCGCCTGTACCTGGAGCAGCATGCCGACAGGACCGGCTATTTCGGCATGCTGGAGGCCGAGGACAGTCCGGAACTGGTTGCCGCATTACTGGCAACGGCGGAAAACTGGCTCCGGGAGCAGGGCATGCAGCAGGTTCGCGGCCCATTCAACCTCTCGGTCAATGAAGAATGCGGTGTGCTCGTGGACGGGTTCAATACGCCGCCCTATATCATGATGGGACACGCGCGACCGTACTATGGACACCACATCGAGGCGGCCGGCTATCGCGCCGCCAGGGACCTGCTGGCCTACCATATAGCGCCCGACTTCGATGCCCCGGCCGTCATGACGCGTCTGGCTGAAAAGGCCGGCAGGGATGTCATCATCAGGCCGTTGCGCCGCAAGCAGCTGCAGCAGGAACTGGAGATCCTCCGGGATATTTTCAACGATGCCTGGGCCGACAATTGGGGCTTTACCCCGTTTACGCAGGCAGAATTTGCCGACATCGGTACCATGTTGACCCTGCTGGTCGATGACGATTTCGTTCAGATCGCCGAGATCGGCAACCAGCCGGTCGCCATGATTGTGGCGCTGCCGAATATCAACGAGGTCATCCGCGACCTGAACGGACGGCTGCTGCCAACCGGCTGGCTCAAGCTGCTGTGGCGCCTGAAGATCGGCTATCCGAAATCCGCACGCGTGCCGTTGATGGGCGTGCGCAAGGAATACCAGCAAAGACGACTCGGGCCCGCGCTGGCCTTCATGATCATCGATGCCGTCCGCCAGGGCCTGATTCGGCGCAAGATACGCCATGTCGAGATGTCCTGGATACTGGAAGACAATAGCGGCATGCGCAATATCATCGAGACCATCGGCGGGACCGCCTACAAGCGCTACCGGGTATACGAGAAACCACTGTGACGAATCCATGCGTGACGCCAATCCTCAACCGCTGTTTACCGCCGTAATACTGGCCGGGGAGCGCGGCCCGGGCGATCCCCTCGTCAGGGCATCGGGTGCCTGCTGCAAGGCCATGATAGAGATCGATGGCACCCCAATGATATTGCGGGTATTGCAGGCACTGGAGCAGGCAACCCGGGTACATGCCCGCCTTATCTCCGGACCCGAAAAAGACCGGCTCGCCACCGCCCCGGTGCTGGAGAATCTGGTCGCCTCACAGGCAATCGGCTGGTGTGCGCCGGCCCCGACTCCAAGCACCAGCGCCTATGAAGCCATGCAGTCCATCCCCGCCGAACAACCGGTTCTGGTTACGACGGCCGATCACCCACTGCTGACGGCAGCGATTATTGATGAATTCTGTGGCCGCAGCCTGGATCGCGACATTGACATCGCCGTCGGACTTGCCCCCCATGAACTGGTCAGGGAGGCCTGGCCGGAAATGCGGAAAACCGTCCTGCATTTCCGGGACGGGGACTATTGCGGCACCAACCTGTTTGCCTTCTTGACGGTCCGGGGCCGGCAGCTCGCCGACTTCTGGCGGCGCGTGGAAAGCGAGCGCAAGAACCCCCTGCGGATCATCCGTATCCTGGGATGGGGCGCCGTCATCCGCTACCTGCTGGGCCGGCTGACGCTGGAGAACGCCCTGGAGCTGCTGTCACGCCGGCTGGACCTGCGAATCGGCGCCATCATACTGGAGCAGGCCGATGCCGCCGTGGATATCGATTCGATTGCCGATCATGAAATCGTGCAGAACAAGCTGACCGGCGGGTGATAATGGTCAGGTTAGTAGGGCCGAATTCATTCGGCCAATGTAGATCGCGATGAAACGCCGATGGTCGAATAAATTCGACCCTACATGGAAATCTCGATACAACTCTCGCTCAGCTTCGAAAACCGGTCCTGTGCCGCCGCATAGCCCAGCACCGCAATGTGCAACTCCCAGACAGCCTCCTTGCGCACCACCCGGTACCGGTAATACTGTGCCGCACGCCCGGGAATGCGGCCGATTGACGAGGCCGAGGGGATACCGAAGACCGGCACGTGCGTGCCCGGAATTTCAATCCGGCTCTGCACGGCACGATGCCGATGACCATGCAGCACCAGTTCCGCGCCGCAACGCGCAATCACCTGGCACAGCCGCCCGGCATCCACCAGCCGCTTGCGCCACTTCTCCTCGCCCGGCACCGGCGGATGGTGCAGCAGGACCACCCGGAACAGCCGTTGCCGGCCGGTTGTCTCCAGCAGTGCTTCCAGCCGCTGCAGCTGGCGCGCACCGATCCGGCCGGTTGCCATGAAGGGCGCCGACGGGACCGCGCTGCACAGGCCGATGAAAGCCACCGGCCCGCGTATCCGCAGACTGGGAAATACCGTGTCGGAACGGTCTGCCGCCCCCGTGGCGACAGACTCCCCGTCAGAAATCATCCACGGCTCCCACAACGCAAAACTGTGTGCCCAGGGGACGCCCACATAGGCATCATGATTGCCGGGTATCACGGTAACATCGCGCGGCTCACCCAGTGCCTCCAGCCAGCGGCGCGCCTGGCGAAACTCATCCGGCAAGCCGATCTGGATAAGGTCACCGGTAATCACCAGGTGTTCAGGGCGGGTGATTTCCAGGTCTCGCTGCATGCTGTCGAGGACCTCGCTGCGGTGCTCGGCACGCCGTCGCTTGCGCCAGGACAGGTAACCAAGCAGCCGCTTGCTGGCCAGGTCGCGCCAGCGCACACCCTCGAGTGAAGACAGGTGCGGGTCGGACAACTGGGCAAAAGTCAGTTCGTTTTCCATCAAAACCCCGAATTGCTCGTTTGCTTGCCGGGTAACGGGCGCTACACTCTCAGACGATCAAACCGCCATGAAGACTAGCGCCAGCCTGGAACAACCACTGCACCCGGAAACGGAACGGCATCCCGCGTGAGCGCTCATTGCGTCGGCCTGCTGAGTAATCCGCACAGTGGTCGTAACCGCAAGCGGCTACCGGCAATAGAACGCATTGTCGCAAATCACCCCGGAGTTCACCATCGGGTAACGCACAGCACTGATGATATCCCGGCGGCCCTGCAGGAACTGGCCGACCGGTCCGTGGAGGTCGTGGCCATCAACGGCGGCGATGGCACCGTTGCCCGGATTCTGACCCACCTGCTGCAGGACTCGCCGTTTCCCCGGTTACCACAAGTTGCCCTGCTGCCCGGCGGCACCACCAACATGAATGCCGGTGATGCCGGCCTGCGCGGCAGCCTGAAGCAGGCGGTTAGCCGCCTGTGTAGCTGGTCAGACGGCCAAGAGTATCACTGTGAAGAGCTGCAACGCCCGGTGCTGCGGGTCCAGCCGGGCAACGCAGAGCCTGCCGTTTACGGCATGGCTTTCGGTGCCGGCACTATCATCCAGGGCATTGAATACTTCCACGAACACACGCACTCCAGGGGGATCGGCAACAAGATCGGGCCGGGTCTCGCTGTGGCCAGAATTATCTGGGGCATCGCCCGGCGTGACCGCCGCTTTCTGAAGCCGGTACCGATTTCCGTGTCACTGGATGCACAGCCGGCCGGCCCGGTGCAGGATGAGCTGCTGCTGGTGGTCAGCGGCATGGAGCGCTTGCTGCTGGGCATGCGCCCCTTCTGGGGCAAGGGAAACGGCTGCCTGCACACCACCCTCATCCGGGACGGGGCCCGGCGCTTGCTGCGCACGCTACTCCCGGTATTACGCGGCAGGCCCGGACGCCATGCCACGGAAGCCGCGGGCTATCGGAGCT